>JBDHXH010000001.1:0-106324 GCA_039810605.1 Ignavibacteria bacterium
AAATTTATTCTTAAATTTCTAAGACAAGATAATCGAATCCTGTACGAAATCTACGCCGGTATTTGCCGGCGTTTTCTCTTTACAACAGGAATTGATGCTTTGATTTCTGATGTTTGTATGAGAAACCATTTGTTAAAGTTGACACCTTTCTCTGAAATTTCTTTTTCAAAGATTTCTATTCCGGAAACATCCCTGGATTCTCTTAGCTCAAAAAGTTTGTCAAGATACCGGACAAACTCCTTTGCTCTTTCGCAATGGACTTTGTCTATTTTTCCGTTCCTGACATTATATTCAAGAAAATGATTGTATGCATCTGTTTCCTGGAGGAAGGCTTCGAAATCATCAAGTTTATATAGGATCATCATCTTAATTTTTTTCAGATTGAATTTATTTCCAATAAATCTGAAGTTTATTCTGGCAAGTACGTTCAATGCTTCTTTATTTTCACCTTTCATGTGAAGAAGATAAACCTCGGAGATGGCAATGATCTCTTCCCGATCTTGACCTTCTATTTTTTCCCTGTAAGAGCTGACGAAGTCATCAAGCTCCTTGACCTTTCCATTAAGAAACAAGAAGCCGGACCACATTTGAAATACCGTAGGATCAAGTTTATCCCCCGGTTCACACATTAATTGGTTTTCAAATTTAAACTTATATGCATCCAAAATTTCTGAGTCTCTTTCAAATTTTTTATCATTTATAAAGTATATTGAGGTATAGAGATTTTCATGCAACAATTTTAAGTCTGCTCGTGGAAATGATGAGTAAACTGAATAAAGATACTTCTTAAATCTATGATAATAAGAAATATCATTAATGTTTGAACACATAAGATACATTAAATAATAACTTTTCAGCATTTTATTCTTTATATCGGAATTCGCACTGATTGAATCAAATATTTTAATCATTCTTTCTTCAGGTAAACTTTTTAATAGCATTACTATCGGTTCATTCTCATTCATTGGAGTGATCCCTTTAGTTGAATGCCAGAAAGCAAAGGTATAAGTTTTCAAGATTTCTAATAGCGCTGATGTCAAGGACAAGTTTTGATATCTTGAAATTCCTTCACTCATTCCGGTTTCGGGATTGTTGATCTCTTTATTGGAAATTGTCAATTCAAGAATTCTAGATTCATTTCTTAGGACTTCTTCCAATGAGATTGTATTTCTATATACTAATTCCGGATCAAAACTCCTGTTAATCCTTGAATTCTTACCATAAATATTTGGACTTAATTTTCTTTCGTTAAGAACAGAGTGCAGGATGGAAATGTTTGCAGACTCATTTGATCTAGTTTTAAGATAAATTACAATCCTCTGTCATCCGCGTCAAACCATAAATCAAATTTTTCATTACACCGTAGTTAAATTTTTTATCCCCAAACAGCTTATTCCATATATTTTCTTTTCTCAAATCTTCCGATCTATAGTCCGGATAATAGCCTTTTATCACGTTAAACAACTTGGCTATCCCCGATTTTTTATTATGAAAAGGAGAATTCAGGAAGTCGGTAAATTCTCTTACCTCTTCTTGTGAAAAGGTCTGAATTATTTTCAGCGCTGTTGTCTTTATCATATTCTAATGCGATGCCTTATTATTTCTCTTACTGCTTAATTATTTTCCACAAAGGAAGTTAGAGTTGTAGGAAAAAACTGAAATTGCTTCACTACCTTTTCAAAATTTCCAATTTATTAAATTTACTTCTACTTTGTAAAATGATCGTTCTACAATTTGGATCTATACAATCTCTTATATTTCACGTCATACAGTTCTTCTGCTTTCTTGTAAAACCATTGTTTGAAATCATGATTGCCTTTATTCATTGCATTCAAGTATTTTTCAATTTCCTTTTGTTCAGGATTGTCACGTAAAGCAAAAAGATTCTTTAGGTCAGTATAAAATTCTTTAACTTTCTTCAGACGTAGCTTTGCTGCTTCGGGACCAACATAGTTAGTGTATCTACAGTAATGCATGTGTGAATCAACTTGAGAAAGAAATAAATCATAATCATTGAGTTCATAGAAGATCATAGCCTTGATCTTTTTTGAATAATTATTCATGCCAGGCAATTTGAAACTAACTCTTGAAATCAGTTCGAGAGCATTTATGTAGTCTGATCTCATAAACAAAATGATTGCTTCAACAAGTTTTCTTGTGGGTTCTCTATCTTTGACATTTGTCAGATTATGGTGATAGCAAATATAGAAATTTTCGAGATCTGTCAATCTATTCTGAAGAAAGAATAAAGAAACGTATGGTATAAATTGAAGTGTATTGATTTCATTGTTTCTATCAAGAACCAAATTATTACAGAACTTAAAATCATAAATGCTGAACCATTCGCTGTCTTTGTCAATGTGGGGATTGTCACACCAGGCCATTAAAGCTTCGAGAACGGATGTAAAATCATCTATATTCGATTTTGGCAAACATCTGAAATTTTCAAAGAAAAAATTTTTAAAATTACGATATTCCTTAACGCTACCCGGATTATCAACTGCGATCAAGCAAAGATATGCACATTTAACTAATACAAATTTTGCAGGGGACCGTTTTTCTAACACTATAAGTATTTTGCTAAAAACATCCCCCTTTAGAACGGAAAGTATTTCTGACACGATGTTTAATTCTTCATTCTCAACCTTATCATTTAGGCTCAAGGCATGTGTCATAATGTGGATGTAGACACCCTGTGTAAGAAAATTGCAAACTACAAGTTCTTTTGCCAATTGTCTGTCATTTGTCAAATTAACGGTTGGATCCAAAAAGTGACTAAGCCACATCTTTGTGTCGAGAACTTTTAATGCATTTTGATAAAACTCCTCCGCAGAAAGATCTATCTTATACAAATTCCTATCATCCAACATCTTATCAAATTCATTGTTCATTTTAAGTATTGATTTGATGATTCTTCGATCAGCAAAAGCCTTATATAAGTTGGCAAACTTCTGAATTTCATTTGACTCATATTGTTTATCGGTGATATATCGCTCAATTAAATTGGTCAAATCATAAATTAGATTCTTCATTGTTCCGTAGTTATACTTTTTCCCGGGATAAATCCTTTTCCACAGATTTTCCTTCAATAGTTCATCAGAAACATAATCCGGATAACTCTTCTTAATCTCGTGAAACAATTTCACAACACCGGATTTCTTGTTGAAGTATGGTGAACGTAGGAAGTCGGTAAACTCGCAAATCTCCTTTTCGCTGAAGGTCTGAATGATGTTTAGCGCATTTGTCTTATGCATAATAAATTTTACTTAGGTAAACAATATATCACTTTCAGATTGTGATTTTTTTTCACTGTTGAAAATGATATGGGAGACTCCGAAAATGTCCTTATGATACTTTAATAAACTGAACTTTCAGCATATCACAGAAGTGAATTTTAAATAGTAAAAGCTGTGATTAAATGCTTGTCGGACTGCTAATTACAGTTCTTGATTTATTTTGGGGGTGTAATCTTTCAATATTTCTCTTTGCCTTCTACCTTCATTCTTCATATTTTGACAGCAAAGTAATATAGGAATTCTTAGTATTCCCGTCAATTAAAATATTTGTTAACTTCAAACGGAAAAACAAAATGAAAGCAGCAAAACAAATTCTGATCTTAGCTATTTTAGCTTTAAACTCCCAACTTACAACCGCAGATTGGACCGTAACGCCCGGTGTTGGGACTGCTGATGGCATTACACTTTATGCTGACGGTCAAACAATTTATGCAGGTACCTATTTTGGAGCTTATAGGTCAACTGATAATGGCAATAGCTGGACTTCAATAAACAATGGATTTGCCAATTCAATGCACAGAGTATATGATTTTTACAGTAATAGTGGAAAACTTTGGTGCGCAACGGAAGGAAGCGGATTATATTACTCGACAAACAATGGTAATGTATGGAATCGTGAACATGGATCATATTTGACCTACTCCTATGCGATTGCTGCAAGCAGTCAATATATTATTGCCTCCAGCGGAAGTTATTGCTATTACTCAACAAACATGGGAAGCAATTGGATCATAATGGATCAGGGATTCGACCCTGATGGTAAAAGCGGGATTGTGATCAAAGACAATTATGTGTATTCTGAAACATCACTTTCATTTCTTGGAAGCACTTCGTGGAGTTCTATCGAAGGTAATTTATCAGGAAACTCAAGATATGTAAATCAGCTCATTGCCAGCAACAACAAACTTTTCATTGGTACTGAAGCAGGCATCTGGTCATCAACAAATAACGGTACCAACTGGACAAATCTGAACACAGCTCTTTCTACAGCTCAAATTAGGTCCATAGCAGTTCGTGATTCAGTAATAATTCTTAGTTCATTTTCAAATTCCTCACAAAGTCATATTTATATTTCCAGGAATAACGGATCCAATTGGAGTGAGATAAGTACGGGATTACCCGCAAATCCCCGGGTCGAGCGACTTGCCTACAATTCAAACTACGTCTTTGCAATTACGGAAAATGGATTTGTCTATCGCAGACCATTTTCAGAAATTGTCATTGGCATTACTCCAATTTCAACTTTAGTTCCGGATAATTTTTCTATTTCTCAAAACTATCCAAATCCATTCAATCCCACAACAAACATAAACTTTTCTGTCCCGAAAACAGGTCTCGTAAAGATAACTGTCTTTGATATTGCAGGAAAAGAAATATTTGTAATTGTAAATCAACAGTTGACTCCGGGAAGTTATAAAGTTGATTTCGATGGAAGCAAATTGTCAAGTGGGATTTATTATTATACGCTGACTGCTGGTGACTTTGTAGCGACGAAGAAGATGATGCTGGTAAAATGATAATATATAAATTCCAAGAGTAATTTTATTTTAGTTTTTTCTCTTAGAAGAAATTATGTAAGTCCAAAAACCAAACTAAGTACAAAACAAAAAAAATCTTATATCATGACAGCATTCTTTGCATTTCTTAGTTTCATTCCGATTGCTATCGGAGCAATACTGATTTTTGCAGGACTTAATAAAAAGGTTGAATCGCAGACAACTATAAGTAACATGACAGCCGGTGAAGCTGTAAAGACAGGCTGGAGCTACTATTTTAAATACATAATGATAATATTGGGAATAGGAATGGTCGTAGTCGGAGGATTATTATTAATTTTCAATGTCATCCTGGGAATGATTTTTCAGGTTTAGTTTTTTGTATATTTTTATTTTGAGTTCTCTCTTGGTATCTCCATTTACGGTAGTATATTGGATATGTCCTTAATACATGGAGGGCAAAGTTGCAAAAAGCTTGATGAACTTTGCCCTCCCCAAAGAACATCTTCAATGATTGAAGCCATTGCTGCTAACACAGAAACTGCAAATTAGAATTCGCAACTGATTCAACTTTCCTGATTGCACTGTTCCTTTAATTGTGAATGCCGCAGGTCAAATCTAAAAAAATTTTCCTTTCTTGTATTTTCCTTCGAACCCTAATTTATCTTGATTTACATTCAAAATAGAATCTTTTCACATAACTTATCTTGATAATCTAAGAAAGTTGGCAAAAAGTTTCTTTAATATTGGATAGATTCGCATTCCGAAGGTGTTCTTAATTCTTCAATGTAAGTTTCATAATTTTATCATCGCCATCACGAACCGAGCCTCTTCCGTCGCGATTGCTGGTTGAGAAATATATTGCGCCGTCAGGTCCCTCGGTTATGTCCCGAATCCTTCCTAAATTTATTCCTTCAAGCTTTTCATGAGAAAGGATTTTCGTAGGATCATCTTTGTCAATAATTACCCTCATTATGGTATTGCCTCTAAGACATCCGACGAAAAAATTATTTTTGAATTGAGGAATCTTATCCGATTTGTAAAACATTCCTGAAGCCGGCGCTATTGCCGGAGTAAATTCAAGAACGGGTGAAATCATCCCTTCTTTACTTTCGCGGTGGGACACAACAGGCCATCCGTAGTTTCCTCCTTTAACTATGATGTTCACTTCATCACCTCCTCCGGGTCCGTCAAATCCCGACGGTCCGTGTTCTGTTGAATACATAATCTTCGTTCCAGGATACCAGTCTATACCCTGGGAATTTCTATGACCATAGCTCCAGACAGGATTACCTTTAAACGGATTATCTTCAGGAATACTTCCATCGGAATTGATGCGAAGAATTTTTCCATAAAGCGAATTTACATCCTGCGCAAGCTCTCTCTCCCCTGCATCGCCTGTGGTAATATAAAGTTTTCCGTCAGGTCCAAACCGCAGCCTGCATCCGGCGTGATACCTTTCTGCAGGAAGATTGTCCAAAATAATTTTTTCATCAGACAATCCATCAGTACCATCCGTAAATCTTACAACTCTTACTTTGAGCCCGTTTCCTTTTTCATAAGCGTAGCTTAGGTAAATGTGTCTATTGTTTTTATAATCAGGGTCAAGAGCTAATCCCATGAGTCCCTCTTCGCCGTTTGACGATACTTCGTCAAAAATTTTAAGCGGCTTGTCAAGAAGTTTACCATTCTCTATTACTCTTAGCTTTCCGTTTCTTTCAGTTACCAGAATCCTGTTGCTGTCGGTAAATACAATTGACCACGGAACATAAAGATTTTCTGCAACAATGCTTATGCTTAACGAGGGGAGTGAGTCACCACGCTGCGTCAAGACTTCTGGTTGATTTTCGGAGTTGGTTTTACAGGAAGAAAAACAAAAATTGAGAACAGCAAGAATCTGTATCAGGAAATATGACATAATCTTAAGATGCAAAATAAAAAAATTTTTTCAGCATGAAGTATTTCATTCAGGAAATGTAACATAACTTCCCTCATAAAAGTCATTCCGATAAAATCAACAGTTGTAAATGACCTTTCCTTTCTTTATCACAGTTTCCAGATTATTCACTCCGAAATTATATACGAGATATTTATAAGACGGCATGTCAAAAATCAACAAGTCGGCTTGTTTTCCGGTTTCAATACTTCCAACTTTGTTTTCCATGTTGATTGCGAACGCGGAATTTATTGTTACGGCATTCAGGATTTCTTCCGCATTCATTTTCAGTTTCAGAGAGGCAAGAGACATGATTATTTGCATGTTTTCTGTCATACAACTTCCGGGATTGAAGTCGGTAGCAAGCGCAACGGGAACATTTTTGCTGATCAACTCCCGGGCCGGGGCATATTCAATATTCAGAAAGTATGATACACCGGGAAGCAGGGTTGCGATAATTTCTCTGCCGCTTCGGGATTTATTGTAATGTGAAAGCTTGTCAATGTCTTTCTGTTTCAGCACTTCAAGATGATCAACCGAAGCAGCATTGAACTTAATCGCAACATCAATTCCGCCTATTGAATTAAATTGATCTGTATGAAGCTTCGGCACTAATCCGAATTTGTTACCCATCGAAAAAATTTTTTCTGCATCTTTTCTGTCAAAATAATTTTCTTCCACAAACACATCTATGAATTTAGCTTTATTCTCTTTGTTGACAATCGGAATAAGATTATGACAGATTTCTGAAATATATTCTTCCTTGCTCGATTCAGGAGGAACTGCGTGAGCTCCGAGAAATGTAGGGACAATATCAAGTCCGAATTCATTTTCCGCATTAAGCTCATTCATTATATCAAGAATCTTCATCTCATTTCCCGCATCAAGTCCGTAACCGGATTTTCCTTCGATGGTTGTGGTTCCATATCTAACAAACTTCTTAAGCCTTTCTGCAGCTATGGATTTGAGTTTTTCTCTGGATGAATTCCTTACGGCATTTACGGTTGAAATAATTCCACCGCCTGATTTCGCAATCTGCTGATATGTCTTGCCCGCAAGTCTCATTTCGTATTCATCTTCGCGTGACCCTGCAAATACAAAGTGCGTATGTGAATCAACGAACCCCGGCATTATTACTTTATCCTTTCCGTCAACAATTTCATACTTCGTAGCATTGCCTGCTGAAAGAAATTTCTTCAACTCTTGATTACTTCCAACAAAAGAAATTTTTTCTCCTTCAATGAAAACATTGGCGTTTTCACGTAGTCCTATATCTGATTGCTTCTTGCCAGACTTCGGATAACGAGGCTTATTCCCGCAGGTAACTAATTGTTTTATGTCCTTTATGAGAATTGACATCAGCGTTATAAACATCAAACCCCAAATTTCCTATCTGAAATTCAGGGTTGTAAAATTCTAAAAATTCTAAACTCAAAATTGATTGAGACTCAATCCCGGATCATACAACTTCTTTAAGAACCTGTTTCTTCAGTTCATCAATTTCGCTGACTCTCCAACAAGCAGCTTTATGACCCGGCTCAATTTCAACAAGCGGCGGTTCATCAACCCAGCATTTGTCTATGACAAAATCGCATCTCGTACAGAAGTGACATCCTTTGGGATAACTTGTAGGCGGAGGCACTGTTCCTTCAATAGTGGCGAGTCTTCCTTTTTTCTTGTTGAGTTTCGGAATTGAATTCAGCAAGCCAATCGTGTAAGGATGTTTTGGATTATAAAATATCTGGTTGACATTTCCGTATTCTGCAACTTTTGAAGCATACATCACGGCTACCCGTGTGGAAACTTCCGCAATCACTCCCAGGTCATGAGTAATCATGATCACACCCATTCCCAATTCTTTTTGCAGCTTACTGATAAGTTCAAGTATTTGAGCCTGCACCGTAACGTCGAGAGCTGTGGTCGGCTCATCGGCAATAAGGATTTCAGGATTGCAGCAAAGCGCCATTGCAATCATTATTCTCTGTCTCATTCCGCCTGAAAGCTGATGCGGATACTCGCGGTATCTCTGCTCCGGAGCAGGTATGCCAACAAGCTTCAGCATCTCGATTGCTTTTTCCTTAGCGGCTTCTTTTGAAAGTTTCTGATGAAGTATAACCGCCTCTTCAATCTGATCACCGCAAGTAAATACAGGGTTAAGCGAAGTCATGGGCTCCTGGAAAATCATTCCGATATCATTGCCTCTTATTCCCTGCATTTCCTTTTCCGAAAGTTTCAGAATATCCTTTCCTTTAAAGAGTATTTCGCCTCCTACGACTTTGCCGGGAGGACTTGCAATCAGACGCATTATCGAAAGAGCCGACACGCTTTTTCCGCATCCTGATTCGCCCACAAGTCCGAGCGTCTCGCCTTTATCTAATTCAAAACTGACATCATCAACGGCTTTGGCAACGCCGTCATCGGTAAAGAAATATGTCTTTAGATTTTTAACTTCAAGAAGTTTTGACATGGAATCTTCCGCAAAAATTTGTTTTGAAATTAATTTAATTATCGTTTTGATTCAAGTAATTTAGTGAATTGAAGATAATTGAAAATCCACATCCGTCCAAAACGCATGACGGAAGGAATGATAGCATTTTGATCACCCCCGGTCTGCAGACATTGACCGCGTCAAAACTGTTTAAAACGGTTTTGGCCCTGCCCGATCCGGATTGCTCTTCCAATTTCGTTCCTTTTTATAACGATGTGCATTCGTTAAATTATATTCTTCAAATCTAAGACCTTATTACTTGTTCAGGAAAATATTAATTGCTAACCGCGGCGAAATTGCAGTCCGGATCATCAATACTGCAAGAGAAATGGGAATAAAAACCGTAACCGTCTATTCTGATTTTGATGAGTACTCCCTTTATACAAAACTTTCCGACGAATCATACCATATAGGAGAATCGCCCGCTTCAAAAAGTTACCTGATGGCAGATAAAATAATTGAAACAGCAAAAATATCGGGAGCCGAAGCTATTCATCCAGGTTATGGATTTTTGTCTGAAAGAAGTTTCTTTGCAAAACTATGCTCCGACAACGGAATTGAATTCATCGGTCCCGATCACAATGCTATTGAATTGCTCGGAAGCAAAACAGACGCGAAGACGCTGGCAATTAACAACAAAGTTCCCGTTGTTCCCGGAAGCGGGAAACCTCTTACGGATATTTCAGAGATCAGAAAAATTGCGAAGGAAGTCGGATACCCTGTACTTATTAAAGCATCTGCAGGAGGCGGGGGCAAGGGCATGAGAATCGTCAGAAGTGAAAATGAAATTGAAGAAGCTTTGCGTATCGCTAGAAGTGAAGCAAAGTCATCATTCGGAGACGACAGTATTTTTGTCGAAAAATATATAGATGTGCCAAGACATATTGAATTCCAGATTCTCGCAGATAAACACGGAAATGTGATTCACCTCGGTGAAAGAGAATGCTCAATGCAGAGACGTCATCAGAAAATTATCGAAGAGACTCCTTCGGTGATTGTGAACGAAGAACTTAGAAATGAAATGGGAGAATGCGCAAAGCGACTTGTGAAAGCATCGGGATATTCAAATGCGGGAACAGTCGAATTCATTGTTGACAGGAACAATAAATTTTATTTCCTCGAAGTCAATACGCGCCTTCAGGTTGAGCATCCAATTACAGAAATAAGAACCGGACTTGATCTTGTCAGAGAGCAGCTCAAGATCGCATGGGGCGAGAAACTTGATTTGGAACAAGAGGATATTGAGTTCAGGGGAAGTGTAATTGAATGTCGGATTTGTGCGGAAGACTCCGAAAATAATTTCATTCCTTCCACCGGCAAAATTACAAACATTAACAAAGTTCTTGGCAGTGGTATGCGCGAGGATACCGGAATTGAACAGGGTGATACTGTTTCTGTATTTTATGATCCCATGATTGCAAAGTTGATTTCTTACGGCAAGGATAGACTGTCAGCAATTAACAGGATGAAACGTGCTTTGTCACAGTATAAAATTGACGGTATAAAGACGAATATTTCATTTCTTCTTGATCTGCTCGAATCTCCTGAATTTATTGATGGCAATTATCATACACAGTTCATCGAAAGTAAATTTCTCGAAAGGCTGAAAGCTAAAGACAGACCTGACGAACTGACATCCCGAGCGCTTGCGCTGGCTGCGGCTTTACGTGCAGAAAATAAGAAACCGCGACAGAGCATAAACGGTACATCTGAATATAGCCATTGGGCTTCGAAGAGAACGGAGAACTTGAGATGAAGAAATACTTTATTTCTATAGATTGTGCAGAACCAAAGATTGAAGTCAATTTAAACGGCTTGAATTCATCCCTCATTGACGGTATAGAAAGCAAGTATAGTTATAAAATTATCAATGATAATGTAATGGTGTTGAGGATGGATAACTTGAATTTTTATTTTGATTTCAATTCTGAAGGAAACGAATACCTGCAGATAGGATTGAACGGCAGGGTTTATGACGTTGATTGCAAAAGCGATCTGGATGTTTTGATTGAAAAGATGAGCGGAAACAAAACGGATGGAAAAGCAGTAAAGGAAATAAAATCCCCGATGCCCGGCATAATTAAAAAGGTTAATGTTGCTTCAGGACAGGATGTCGCAAAAGGAGAAGTGCTCCTTGTTCTTGAGGCAATGAAGATGGAAAATGAAATCAAGGCGATTGTTGATTGTAAGATAAAGAAAGTGAATGTTGAACAAATGAGTTCCGTAGAAAAGAATGAACTGCTTATTATCCTGGAATAAAGGCAACAGAAAAATAAAAATAAAAAATCAAATTAACTTTTTGTGTTTTTAGCATTTGCATCCTTATTTGCTGCAGTCGTTCCGATGTTTTGCTATCTTATCATCATCTGGATACTTGACAGATATGAGCGGGAGCCGTTCTGGCTTGTTCTCCTGAATTTCTTCTGGGGTGCAACCGGAGCAATATTTCTTGGCATTCTCGGAAGTCTGATTTTTCAGATTCCTCTGAATGAACTCATACGTATTGTCGCCGATGATAATACAGGAGAGCTGATGGACTTATCCGGTGCAGTAATCACCGCGCCGCTTGTCGAAGAATCCACAAAAGGAATTTTTCTTGTGCTCATGTCAATGAGCAAGAGATTTGATGGAGGAGTTGACGGCGCAGTATTCGGAGGAGCTATAGGTCTGGGATTCGGAATGACAGAAAACTTTATGTATTTCCTCTCTTATGGAAACACGCCTGCAGCGTGGCTGATGATTGTATTTGTCAGAACCCTGTTTTCTGCCGTGATGCACTGCCTTTCTACCGCGACATTCGGAGCCTGCATCGGCTACGCAAAATTCAAACCGCTGATTTTTAAATTCATCCTTATACCGGCAGGATTTTTCCTTGCCGTCTTTCTGCATTTTGCATGGAATCTTTCCGTCAGTTTTGAGGACACAACAATTTTTGGATTCCTGTTTCTTATTCTTTATCTGTTTGTCACTTTTGCAATTTTTCAGATATCGGTTTATTTCGAAGGCAAAACTATTCTGAAGGAATTGCAGGACGAAGTCAATCTCGGTCTTATTCCTTTCGAGCATCTGTCACATCTTCCCTATGTTTCCCGAAGGTTCAGATACGGCTGGTGCCCCATTGGAGTAAATCAGAAGGCTTATGTAAGAACAGCAACTACTCTCGCTTTGAGAAAGAGTCAGCTTAGAAATACAAAGGGAAACATTCAAAAAGGCTATCTTCGCGACGTGGAAAAACTTCGATATGAAATTCAAATGATGTTTTATAATGCAAATGTCGCATATCACCAAAGCATGAACCGCGGATGATTCCTGCTGTCAGCATGCGGCATTGCCGAATATTATATTAAGGGATATGTCAACTGCCGATAAAGTAATAAAGAATACTTTTTATTATGTGCTGTTTCAGGTCTTTGGATTTGTTTTCCCTCTCATTCTAACTCCCTTCATCATTTCAAAGATCGATCAGGTTCAATTCGGCATTTATGCATTGATACTTGGATTCATCGGAATGTTCAACCTGCTTGATTTGAGCATCTCATCTTCTTTTATAGTTTTTATTTCGAGGTATTATGTCAAGAAAGATTTCGAATTACTAAACAAATACTTCAACAGCGGATTCCTGTTCTATCTCTGCTTTTCATTTGTCATTGTGATTGCGGGTTATGTATTTGCGGGACCGTTGCTTTCGTTGTTGAACATTCCCGCCGAATTTTATGACACTTCGCTGAAGGTCTATTACATCGGACTCATTGTGTTTATGATCACAAGTTCGTTTTCAATTTTCTCATCAGTGCTCATAAGTTTGCAGAAGATGTATGTAACAAGCGTGGCAGGAATAGTGATGGGTTTTCTCAATCTTGCCGCGACGATAATTGTTTTGAGTCTGGGGTATGGACTGCAGGGATTAATCTGGATTCAGCTTGGCATTGCGGTCGTCATAGGACTAATCAATTTCGTTTCCGTGAAATCATTTGTCCCTGAATTAAGAATTAGCGTCAGGAGCTTCGGAAAAAATCCTGTAAAGGAGATGACAAAGTTCGGCGCGCAAATGCAGATCTCAAAACTTGCAACATTTGCATCGGAGAAGTACGATGAATTCCTTCTCGCACATTTTTCGGTGTTGAATAATGTAACATATTATAACATAGCAAACAGGATTTCACGAACCGGAAGATTGATACCGTTTCAACTTCTACCGCAGGTTGCTCCTGTTGCATCGGAACTAAAGGCAACCGGCGAAGACGAAAAAATCCGGACTTTGTTTTCTGACACTTCAAAATATCTCACTCTTGTATCGGCACCGGTATTCATTTTTATATTCCTCTTTGCCGATTTGCTTGTGAAGACCTGGATGGGCGAGGGATATGATTTGTCGGTTAATATCTTAAGAATACTTGCCGCAGGACAGCTTGTGAACATGACACTCTCCGCTCCCGGAAATTCAATCATTCCAAATACCGGCTATCCCAAATACCAAATGAGAGAGGGTTTGCTTAATCTTGCCATTAATATTATCTTGAGCTACTTCCTGATCAAGCATTACGGAATATTCGGAGCAGCAATCGGAAATACTCTTTCAACTTTTTTTGCATCGGCATTCATATTTTTCGTATCGGCAGGTTTTTTCAAGTTGAGCAAACGGACTTTTTTTTCTATAATATATCCGAAGCCGCTGATTGCCGCTGTCATCAGTGGTGTAATTGCTTTCGCAGTTTATTATGCCGCAGAAAAATTTTTGTTCGGTTTTACGGGAAGAATTTCAGGCATTATTTATATCCTGTGTGCAGGCATTTTGTTCCTATCAATTAACTTCTTCCTTATTCTTAAACTAAATTACTTGAACGATAAGGATAAGTCATTATTTGCAAGAATAATTCTGAAGCTTATTAATGGCTTCCAAAAGAAGAAGACATCTAATCGCATTCTTGCCGAAGGAACTTACGAAAATGAACTCGTTAGTATTGTCGTGGTTACTCATAATCGTGAGGGTCTCTTCAGGAAATGTATCGGGAGCTTGCTTCAAACTTTAACCAATGTGAGTTATGAACTTATTGTAATTGACAATGCATCATCTGATGGTACCGGAAAATTCCTTGAGGAGCTTCAGCGCCGCAATGAAAAACTTATTGTAATTAATCCCGGGCAAAATATAGGAATCAATGCGAAAGCTCTCGGATTCGAAAATGCTAAGGGTGAATTTATTATCGGCATTGATGACGATGTGATTTTTTTTCCGCATGGCTGGGTTGAAATGATGGTCAATGCATATAAGCGGATTCCCGGAATGGGCTATCTTGCAACCAACGTTATACAGGACGAACATACTAACGGTGCAAAACCTTCGGAAGATCTGTATCATTATGATTATTTTGATGATGGAAAAATTAAACTTGAAGTCGGACCAACCGGCGGTTGGTGTTTCATGATTTCCAGGGAAGTTTATGAAAAAATCGGGAAGCTGCGCACTCTTGAAGGACGAATCTTTTACCCCGAAGACGGCGATTACATTAACAGGATCAGAGACAACGGCATGAGATACGGACTGCTTTCGGATGTGAAGGTCTATCATGCTTCGGGAGAATACTATAATAAGGAGTATAAGAATGTTTACGAAGGCAAATATGAAGACTACCGCAAAGGTGAACCCTTCTTTTATAAACTGAAAACAAACTTGAAAATTCTGCTTAGCCCCGGCAGATATATTGAGAAACTGAATACATTAGCTTCGAAAACAATTGAAACCAATTGAGTAAAATTAACTTCATAGTTCCTGAAATTGCAAGGACAGGAGGAATGAGAATAATTTTCGAATACGCAAACAGGCTGACTGAAAAAGGTCATGACGTAATGCTGTATTCTCCAAACATTCCTTTTAATAATTACAAAGGAATGTTCGTTCCATTTTACATCAAGTATAGAACAAAGTATGCATTGAAAAAGATTTTTTCCGGAAAGAAGCTACCGTCAAGAATTTTTGAACATAGCTTCGGGATTAAACACCTCTGGTCAATGAACAATGGTTCCATTCGCGATGCCGATGCTACTGTCGCTACTTCATGGACAAGTTCTTATGTTGCAGAGAGGCTTTCATCTTCAAAAGGAAAAAAAGTTTACCTTATTCAGGATTATGAAACCTGGAATTCGAATGTCGAATTAGTAAATAAGAGTTATTCGCTCCCGTTTGAAAGAGTAACAATCTCCCGCTATCTGCATGATTTGCTTCTGAAAAAATTCGGAAGCAGTTCTGCCGTGATACTCAACGGCATTGACTTTGAAAAATTTAATAATCCGGAAAAAAAAATTGGCGATAACCCGCAGATTCTTTTTATGGACCACATCCTGGAGAATAAGAATACCAAAGGCGCAATTGAAGTTGTATCGAGATTAAGACAGAAATTCAATACAATAAAATTCAAATGTTTCGGATTCGAAAATTTTCATAACCTGCCCGAGTTCATTCGTTTCATCAGAAATCCATCTGAAGAAGAGATAGTTAACCTTTATCGCAATTCTGATATTTTCCTTTATACTGCTTTCTATGAAGGATTCGCTTTGCCGCCTGCAGAAGCAATGGCTTGCAAATGCGCAGTGGTAGGAAGCAACACCGCAGCCCTTCCGGAATATTCCATTAATAATCAGACTGCGCTCCTGACCACGCCGGGTAACCTCGATGAAATTACTGACCGCGTTGAATTCCTTTTGAACAACAGAAGCGAACTGGAAAAAATCTCCACCGCAGGTTACGAACATGTCCGCAGTATACTGAACTGGGATGACTCCGTAAATAAATTCGAAAAGATTTTATTCAGCTAAATGCTTGTCTCAATATTAATTGTAAATTACAACACCGGGAAAATACTTGCAGAATGCGTAAAGTCCGTCTACAATTTTGAAAATGAAAACGAGTTCGAAATAATAATTGCCGATAACTGTTCATCCGATGATTCTGCATCTGTTATAGAAAATCTGAAATCAGCACATAAAAATTTGAAGTGTATTTTCATCAAAGACAAAGTAAGCTTTTCCGAAGCAAACAATATTGCATTCGACTCTTCCTCCGGAGATTATATTCTGATAATGAATCCCGACATAATTTTTCATGAACCTGTTATCGGAAAATTGACAAGAGATCTTTCTGAAAATAGTACCCTCGGCGCAATCTGCCCCCTGCTTGAAGGAACTGACGGAAAGTTTCAGTCACGCTATTTTCAAAAGTATCCTTCAATCCTTCAGTTTATTTTTTTCTATTCAATCTTTGCGAAACTTTTTCAACAATCAGATTTTCTCACAAACACGTATCTTGAAAACCGGAATTTGAAACCCGATAAAGATGGTCTTGCCTATATCGAACAGATACCGTGCGCATTTTTCCTGACAAGACGGAGTATTTTTTCCGGCGTCGGGAAGATGGATGTAGGATATGAACTTTTTTTTGAAGATGTTGATCTTAGCTTCAAAATCGGCAAACATTCTAAACTCGCAATTGATACGTCACTCCGCATTGAACATTTAGGCGGCGAAAGTTTCAGAAAGTCCGATGATTTCTGGCTATACGGAAGGTTTATTCTTAGCATGATTAATTTTTTTGACAACCATTACGACGGCATCAGGTATGTAATGCTGAAGCAAACGGCAAGAATTAACTCTTATGCAGTTCTTATGATGGAAAATTTCAAAAAACTTTTCGGAAGAGAAGATGATTACAGAATCCGAAAGCATAAATATTTTTTGAGTGAATACAGAAAAACTTACTGTTGAAAATTGATATCGGTCATTATTCCAAATTACAACGGCATTGAGCATCTGAAGCAATGTTTTGATTCTCTCCGAAGGCAGACATTGAGAGAATTTTCAGTTATCATGATTGACAATAACTCATCGGATGATTCCGTCAAATTTGTCAGCGAAAACTATAGCGAAGTAAAAATCATTCGGATGAGCAGCAACACCGGGTTTGCAAAGGCTGTAAACCAGGGAATCAAGATAGCGATGCTTGATGAGAAAACCGATTATATTGTACTTCTCAACAATGATACCGAATGTGATGCGAATTTTCTGTCAGAGATGAAGAAAGGATTCAGAGATAGCTCAACCGGAAGTGTTGCATGCAAGATGCTGAACTTCAACGAAAGAAACAAAATTGATGATGCCGGAGACTTCATAAAGAGCAAGGGCTCGCCTTATGCGAGAGGATATGAAGAGACTGATACGGGACAATATGATAAAGGAGAATTTATTTTCGGAGCTTGCGCGGGAGCATCGGCATACAGAAAAGAAGTATTCCGAAGAGCGGGATTTTTCGATGAGGATTTTTTTGCATACTATGAAGATGTTGATTTCAGTTTCAGGCTGCAGCTTTGCGGCTACAAATGTTTTTATAATCCCGACGCCGTTGTTTATCACAAAAGAGGAGCGACAACTAGCAACAGACTGGGATTCCAGACCATGCTTTGTGAAAGGAACCTTGTTGCATTAAGAATAAAAAATTATCCGCTCTCAATTCTGATCCTTAATCTTCCCGTCTTCATGCTCGTCAGAATCAAAAGATATTTTTTGTTTCTGACAAAACATTCTTCCTCCCTGTTCTTTTCCGCTTTGAAAGGATATTGCCAGGGCGTTTTGAAAATTCCAAAATCAATAGGCAAGAGACGCGAGATTCAGAGATTGAAGACCGTCGGCAACGACTACATTAAGAGCATTCTAAGATAATGGCAGGAGTCAATATCATCGCTTCAATAATTATCGTAAATTTTAACGGCAGAAAATTCCTGGAAGACTGTTTCAATTCTCTGCTCAAGCAGACTTTTACAGACTTCGAAATAATTTTTGTTGATAACAGTTCAACAGACGGAAGCGCTGAATTCGTCCAAGAGAAATTTAAAGACGACAGAATAAAGATAGTCCGGTCTGAATCAAATCTCGGATTTGCCGGCGGCAATAATTTCGGATACCGGCATTGTAAAGGCGAGTATGTCGTCCTGCTGAATAACGATACGCGGGCAGACTCACGCTGGCTTGAAGAGCTCATTACATGCATTTCGATAAGCGAGCATATCGGCATCGCACAGTCGCTTGTCCTGACGGAGGGAATTCCGATGAAGTATTATGAAACTAACGGAACAATAAATCTTCTCGGACAAAATATCATGGAGGTATTTGAAATTGATGAAAACGGTGTGGGGGAAATATTTCAGGCAAACGGATGCTCGCTCATGATACGGAAGAAACTTGCCGATGAAACAGGGGGACTATTTGATGACGAATATTTTGCATATTCAGAAGATACTTACCTTTGTTTCAAGATTAAGTTTAAAGGACTGAAGATAATGCATACTTCAAAGTCAATCATTTATCACAAAGGAGGAGGGACATCCGATCCGGGAAAAAGGAGAATGCTATATTACTATCAGGAAAGAAACAGACTTCTTAACTTTATTCTGTTTTTCTCTGCAGGTTTCAGAATCAAATATATGCCTTTTTTGGTATTTAACTTTGCCATAAAATCTGTCTTGTCATTATTCTCCGGAAAATATTTCCTGCCGGAACTGGCAAAAGCTTATCTGTGGCTGATTTGCCGGCGTTCATCAATCAAAGAAAAAAGAAACTCCCTGAACAAACTGAAATCAGTCAGGGAAGAAGAAGTTCTGAAATATCTGTCCGGAAAAGTCTTCAACGGGAATAATATTTTTGAACGGACAGCAAATACCGTTTCTCTCCTTTATTGCAGACTGACAAGAATCAAAGTACATGAATTAAGCTCACGCATCGGATGATTTCAATTATCATTGTGAATTACAGACAGAAGGACTTTCTTGAGAAATGCATACGCTCCATTTATGAAACTTTTTTGTCTTATCCGTTTGAAACAATCATTGTAAATAATTCGCCGGCAGAAGACCTTCATTCATTCGGAAGCAGATATGCAAATCTGAAAATAATTCTAAATGAAAACCGAGGGTATTCACAGGCAAATAATCTGGCAGCAAAAAACTCTGCCGGCAAATATTTGTTTTTCCTGAATGCAGATACGGAAATACGATCAGACTTTTTAAAAACTTTTACGGATGAATTTGAACACAGGCAGTTCGGTGCGGCAGGAATGAAGCTGCATAACACTGACGGGAGTTTTCAGCTTTCATTCTGGAAAGAAGTGAATTTCAGGAATGAAAGAATTAGTAAACACGCGGAGAAAATGTTCAAAGAAAGAAACGAACATTTCATTTCGGAATTAGAAAAGAAATATGATGATGTGAAGGCTGTTGATTGGGTATCGGGAGCCGCAATGATTATACGAAAGGACATTTTTGAAAACATAGGAGGGTTTGACGAAAACTTTTTTTTATTCTATGAAGATACCGATATTTGCAAACGCCTCTCTGACAATGGTTTTACAAATTATTTTTTTCCATTCGCCGGAATCATTCACCATAAAGGCGAGAATGTAAATGATCAATTTCATTCGGACACATACTACCATTCAAAAGAATCACAACTGTTGTATTACAAAATACACAACTCCGTGAAGGACAATGTTTTGTTGCGTTCATATCTGTTTATAAAATTTTTGTTCTTATATGCGGTAACATTCAGAAAAATAAATCGCGACATACTTTTATTAACATTAGGAAAGAAAAGAAGTGATTAATGTACTTGAGTTAATTGACGGAGGTTTCATTGGCGGAGGTCAGATTCACGTAATCTCGCTTGTCAAATCGCTGAACAATAAGCAATTCAAACCTGTCATCGCGGCTTCGCCGGATGGGAGCTTCAAGAATCTTGTCTGGGAATACAATTTTGATTTTGCAGATATAGAACTTCCAAAACTATACAGAGGCAGACACTTGAAGGCTCTTGAAGCAATTATCAACGAATATTCAATTGACATTATTCATTCACACGGCGGAGTATCCGGAATGTATGCAAGGTTTTTTAAAAAGAAATATGACAGAATAAAAACCGTGCATACAATTCACGGCATACATTACATTAACTCGACAAATGTTTTCCGGAAATATTTGTCACTGGCAATCGAGCAATTCCTTGTTCCCTACACTGATTTCTTCATTTGCGTTTCGGAGGCAGACAAGAAAAAAGCCGCAGAGCTGAAGATTATTGATACGGGAAGAACCGTCGTTGTAAGAAATGGAATTGATCTGCACAAGTTCTCAAAAAGAACAAAGAACAAGGATGTGATGAAGGATTTTGAATTGACAGCCGATAATTTTATCATAGGGAACATCTCAAGATTTGACTTTCAGAAAAATCAACGATTCATAATCAGGAACTCTGGAGCAGTCCTGGAAGAGCATCCGAATGCAAGAATCATTCTTACGGGCAGCGGTGAACACCTTGCACTATGCAAGTCAGAAGTAAAGAATTCCGGACACAGTAATAAGTTCATTTTCACGGGAGAAGTTATTAACACGGAAGATTACTATTCAGTGTTTGACATTTTTGTTTTTCCGTCACTGTGGGAAGGTCTTCCGATAACTCTCATCGAAGCAATGGCATCGGGGTGTTGCATACTTGCAAGTAACATCGAGGCAAACAAAGAACTTCTTGAGGACGGAAAGAACGGCCTGCTCTTTGATACAAATTCGCCTGAAGATTACTATAAAAAATTAACCGGGCTTATGAATGATGATGCATTGAGAAATGAATTTGCGAATAATGCTCTCAACGCATCCAAACAATATTCAGAAGAGGACATGACAAGGAAAGTTGAAGAGATATATTTAAAAATTTTACATCAGTAAATGAAACGAATCGGTATATTCGGCGGAACATTCAATCCGCCACACATTGCACACTCAATTGCCTCCGAATGCGTGAGGGAACAACTTGATCTTGAAAAAATCCTGTTCATTCCTTCTGCGGTTCCTCCTCTAAAACTGTCAATTGATTCCCATCACAGGCTTGCCATGTCAAAACTTGCTTTTTCCGGTAACAAATTTTTTGCGGTCTCCGAAATTGAATTTGAAAATGTAAACGAAAAATCCTTTACGGTTGATACTCTTACTAAGCTCAAGAAAATTTATTCCAACACGAAACTGTTTTTGATAATCGGCATTGACAAACTCGAAGAACTTCCAAAATGGAAAGAGCCGGAAAGACTTTCCGGACTTTGCACACTCACAGTCATCAATCGTCCCGGATATGATCTGAAAAACGTTAAGGCAGAATATCTTGAGAATACTGTATTTGCGGAAATTCCTTTTATGGAAATTTCATCAACCGAAATACGACGCCGCGTGAATGATGGAAAGTCAATAAAATATTTTGTGAATGACGAAGTAGAAAAATATATATACGACAACGGCTTGTATAAATAGATGTAACAATTTGTGTTTATTTTGTAATTTGAATGACAAAATGTATATGCTATTAGTCAGACGGAGAAACAAAAATTATAGAAAAGTCATTTTAAAATTTTAAATCAACGAAACATGAGTGAAGAAAATTTAGAAACTTCGGAAACTCAAGAAGCAACTGAACAGCCCGATGAGATCAGCAAAGCAGATGCTATAGCAGGCGTTTTTACTTCTCCGGGAGAAACCTATGCAGCCATTGCAAAGACACAAAGAAAAAATTACTGGATAATACCAATCCTGATATCAATTGCCTTCAGCCTTATTGCTTCATTTCTGTTTATGCATGATGAAGACCTTGTCAGTAAGTCTATGGAAAAACAAAAAGCAAAGATGCGTGAGCAGTTTGAAAAGAAGGTGAAGGAAGGAGCAATGACACAGGAAGAAATGAATAAAGCGCTTGAAGGGATGAGTTCGGGAAGCACAATATTTAAAGTTGCAGGCTACGGCGGAGCAATAGCAGGACCATTCTTAATACTTTTTATTTTGAGCATACTATATCTTGTCGCATTAAAAATAGCCAAAGCAGATTTTGAATTCACAAATGTTTTGAATGTTGTCGGTCTTGCTATGCTGATTTCATCTGTCGGGAGCCTTATCTCTGTTGTAGTTTCAATAATGATGGGAGATGTATCGAGCCTTGGGCTGGGACTGCTTTTCAGTGAGGGTGCAGTCGGTGATAAACTGCATGGGCTGTTTACTAAAATAGATGTGTTCACAATCTGGTTCTATGCGGTGATTGCAATCGGATTGAGCAAAATTGCAAAAGTAAGTATCGTAATTACAGCAATAATAGTTTTTGGACTATTCACTGTGTATGCGGTTGTAACTTCAATGATTTTCTGAATCTGATTTATGGAAAACAAATGTTCACCCGACAGCGATAAACAATCAACCGCAAAAAGGTACTCACATATTCATCAGATACTTTCCGTCATTGAAACCGTTTTCATATTTTCAGTCCTTATAGTTTTGATATTTACAGGCCTTTCAAAGCAAGCTGAAAGTTTTGCCTTCACATTCACTTCAAATAAGTATATTGCGCTGTTGATTTTTCTCTTCACGATAGGCGTATGTGAATCCGTCTTTAATTTCCCAATAGGGTTTTATTCCGGCTACATTCTCGAGCACAAATACGGGCTCTCGAATCAGACTCTGAAGCAGTACTTCATGGAGAAGTTGAAAGGCATTGCTATCGGTCTCTTAATCGGTGTGCCGATGATTCTGATTTTTTATTTTATACTCTTTAATTATCCGGACAACTGGTGGATAATACTCGGCATTGTCATGTTTACATTTTCCGTGATACTGGGCAGGCTTGCGCCAACAGTAATTATGCCGCTATTTTACAAATTCAGACCGGTTGAAAATGAAAATGTTCAAAAGCGAATTCATGATTTATGCGAAAAGACCGGCATGAAAATCCGCGGAATATTTACTTTTGACATGAGCAAGAATACAAAGAAGGCAAATGCCGCTTTTACGGGAATCGGAAAATCGAAAAGGATAATAATCGGCGATACTCTTATGAATACTTTTTCAGAAGACGAAATCGAAACAGTCTTTGCTCATGAAGTGGGCCACTATAAAAACAGACACATCTTAAAACTCATGTCAGTTTCTACGATACTTACATTTGCGGGATTGTATCTGACATCAAAGCTTTATGAAATTTCACTTGGCTACTTCAATTTCAATTCTCCTTCGGAGATTGCGGCGCTGCCGCTGCTTTTCATGTATCTTAGCCTGTACAGTCTTGTTACAACTCCGGTAACAAACATACTTTCAAGAAAGTATGAATGGGAAGCTGATACATTTGCCCTCGAAACTACGAGGAACAAAATCTCATTCATATCTGCAATGGAAAAACTTGCCGATCAGAACCTCGCCGACAAAACTCCCAATAAGATGATTGAATTTCTTTTTCATTCCCATCCATCTCTTGAGAAGAGAATTCAATTTGCACGCAGCTATCCTTTGTAAATAAAATTACGAATCAGGAGTTAATGATTGATTGAGCCGGAATGCAACATGTTACTTGCGTTCACTTTTTTCCGAGAGCGAAATGAAATCGTCCCAATACTCTTTCGGAACAGACATCACTGAAAGGCGAGGTTGACGCACAAGAGTGAATTCGGAATATTTTCTTATTGCTTTGATTTGAGATAGAGTCACGGGGGTTCTTAATTTTTTCACCGGCTTGATATCGAACACCATCATTCGCGGATCATCAAGTTTCGGATCTTCATAAGGATCAGAAATCACTTCAGCGATTCCTACTATTTGTTTCTCGTCTCCCGTATGATAAACAAAAACTCTGTCGCCCTTCCTCACCGCTCGTATATTTTTCAAAGCCATGAAATTTGAAACTCCATCCCAAACACATTTTTTGTCTTTCACGAGATTGTCGTAAGAATATGTCGAAGGTTCGGTTTTAAGCAGCCAGTAGTTCATTGTTGTAATTTGTTTTGGTTATTAAGAAAATTGAACAGATGCAGAATGCTGTGTCTCTATTCATAATTCACAGTCATCTTTGCATACTTAAGAACAATCTTCTTCAGGCCAATATCATCAAAATAAATTTCAGCTTTCTTGTCAAGCCCTCTGCCAGTGGTTGAAAGCACTGTGCCTCTGCCAAAAGTATTATGATAAACAGTAACGCCTTTTTGAATATCCGGGAATTTGTCAACTGCAAATTCATCTTCTGATGCAGAAGTCTTTTTGCTCTTACCTTGTATATCATACCTGACAGATGGACCATAAAAAGATGGCTTTTCAGAATGGTTTCTCTTACCGTTGGAAAATTTTATTCCTTCAAACGTAATATGCTTACTCATTATGTCTTCGGGAATTTCCTTAAGGAATCTTGATTTCATCTGAAACGATGCCACGCCGAATTTATATCTCTGGTTTGCATACGAAAGATAAAGCTTGGACTTGGCGCGTGTGATTGCGACATAAAAAAGTCTTCTCTCTTCTTCAAGCTCGTCTTCATACATTGTTGCACCCGATACAGGAAACAGTCCTTCTTCAAGTCCGGTAACAAACACAACAGGAAACTCAAGTCCTTTTGCGGAATGAATCGTCATCATAGTTAACGCATTTTTCTGATTATCAAGATTATCAATATCTGCTACAAGAGATACTTGCTGAAGAAACATTTCCAGCGTCGGTTCATCGGTCGTGTCGGCAAACTCCGCAATTGCAGAAAGCAATTCCTGTATGTTGTTAATCCTTTCTTCGGACTCTATCGTATTTTCATTACGAAGCGATCGCATGATTCCCATTTCATCAATGATTCCTCCGGCTAATTCTGACAATGAGATTTCCGCCTGCAGATATTGATATTTGTACACGTAATTCAAAATCTCCATAAGCAGGTTTTTTGTCTTGGCGCTGAAAACGGTATATTCACCGATGGTTTTCAGGACATCAAATAGTTGCATCTGCTTGTTCTCCGCAATTGACGTCAGCTTGTCAATGGTTGTTTTGCCTACTCCCTGTTTCAGATTCATCACGCGGAGCAGAGACTCATTGTCTTTAGGATTGACAATTATGCGGAGGTAAGCAAGAATGTCTTTGATTTCCTTTCGCTGATAGAAACGAATACCTCCTACAATGATGTAAGGAATATTATTCTGCCTGAATGAATCTTCGAGCACTCTCGACTGTGCATTTGTTCTGTACAATACAACGAAGTCCTTGAAATTAATTTTTTTCCTTTGCATCTCATCATGCACATATTTGCTTATCTTTGCAGCTTCGTCCCTGTCTGTCATTGTTTCAATCAGATGAATGTTTTCTCCGTGCGAATTTTCGGTCCAGAGATTTTTTTCTAACTGCTTCTTGTTTTTCTTTATCACAAAATCTGCAAGCGCGAGTATCTTTTGAGTTGAACGGTAATTTTGTTCAAGTTTGAAAATTCCGCAATCTGAAAAGTCTTTCTGAAAATCAAAGATGTTCTGAATTTCTGCGCCGCGCCACTTATAAATTGACTGCGCGTCATCGCCTACTATGGAAATGTTCCTGTACTTTTGAGTGAGCTGCTTGACTATCGTGTATTGCGCTCGGTTAGTATCCTGATATTCGTCAACAAGAATAAATTTAAATCTCTCCTGATACTTTTCAAGAATTTCCGGATTGCGGTTAAAGAGTTCAATCGGTTTTATAAGCAGATCATCAAAATCCATCGAATTGTTTTTGAAAAGCGCTTTCTGATACTGATCATAAATGATGTCGGTCTTTCTCTCAAACGGGGACCTGGCCATGGAAGAAAATTCCGTGGGAGAGACTAACTTATTCTTCAGCTTGCTTATTGCTCCGGCAATAGCGCTTGGAGAAGGATCATCTGTCGGCATTGAATTGGCAATCATCAATTGTCTCACAAGCGCGGATGAGTCATCACTGTCATATATTGTGAAGTTGCGTGAATATCCGAGAAACTCTGCTTCCATTCTCAACATCCTTGCAAAGATTGAATGGAACGTTCCCATCCATATTTTGTCATAACCTGTTCCTACAAGTTTCTGAATCCGCTCTTTCATTTCATTGGCAGCCTTATTTGTAAATGTAAGCGCGAGGATTTCGTAAGGACTTACTCCGGAGTCAATCAGATGTGCTATTTTGTATGTCAGGACACGCGTCTTGCCACTGCCTGCTCCTGCTATTATTATGCTTGGTCCCTCAATCTTTTCAACGGCTCTTCTTTGTTCGGGGTTTAGTATTGTCAGATCTAAAGACATCGTTTTTTAATATGGGAAAATAAAATAAACAAATTAAGTTTGATTGTAAATTTAAATTTGGACTAAGAAATTTTCGCAAATGTTGCAAGTGTTGCAAATGTTGCAAATGTTACAAATAGATACGCTTAAGCATTAACCATTTTTATATCTACTTTCTGTGTCTGCCTTGTCTCATAGCTTCCTCTATCTCATCGGCTTCCTTCACCATCGCACGCGTTAAATTCTCATTACCATTTTTTGTTATTAAAATATCATCCTCTATCCTGACTCCGATTCCCCAAAATCTTTTCGGAATGTTTTTCGAATTGTTCGGGAAATATAACCCGGGCTCTATCGTCAGGACATAACCCGGCTTCAGTAAATCGTTGTCATCAGAATCTGTCCTGCTGTATGGAACTGCATCATGGGTATCAAGCCCGATGTGATGTGAGACACCATGCAAAGAATATTTTTTAATATCATCATTCTTTTTTAATAAGCCCGCGGCACGAAGACCTTCAGCCATTACATCGTCGCTGATTTTGCGCAATCGCGACAAACGCTTGCCGGGCTTCATGTTCCTTATGCATTCTTTGTTTGCCTCCAACACAATTTCGTAAATCAGCCGCTGCTCCTTTGTAAATTTTCCGTCAACCGGAACTGTGCGCGTAATGTCGCAACAGTAATATTCATGCTCCGCTCCGGAATCTATCAGCAGCAGCTCGCCCTTCTTCAATGACTGGTCATTTTCTTCGTAGTGAAGAGTACATGCATTCTCTCCCCCTGCAACTATCGGTCCGTATGCACTCTCAGCACCCCTCAACTTATAATAATATTCAAGACTTGCCTGTATCTGCACTTCATTCATTCCCGGCTTTATAACTTTAAGAGTATTATTGTAACTGTCGATGGTAATATCAGCCGATTCTTTCATCAGTTTAATTTCATACGGAGTCTTTACTGCCCGCATCTTCCCGAGAATGTATGATGTATCAATTATCTCGACATGAGCCGCAATTACGTTCAGATGGTTCATGAATGCATTGGCAATTCCCTTCAACTCACCGGTCAGTTTCATCATCTCGGATAAGTTAATGTAAATTCTTCTGAACTTATCAAGAACTCTCGTATTCAAAAATCCTGCAAGCAAAGAATTTTCCTGCGCAGAATTTATTCCGAGTTCTCTTGCAACATTTGTATAACCGAGTCTCCTTCCATTCCATGTTTCCATCAGCGGATTCTTTTTTTGAACAAATAGAATTTCATCCGCTTTTTTCTTCTTCCCTCCGGATTCAATTTCAATTCCCCCGGGCGCGATCATTAACGCAGAATTGGGTTCTGTAAATCCTGTCAGATAATAAAAATTCTTGTATTGCTTGAATTGATAATCTCCGTCGTAAGATTTGTTATGCAGTGTATTTCCGAATATTAAGGCAGCAGAGTCTCTTCCGATGAGTTTTGAAAACTCTTTTCTTCTGGATTTGTGAAATGCTTTGCTTTCTTTATTCATCATAAGTTTTTTATTTTTGATTATGCTTTTGATTTCAATTGTCAAATTCCTCTTTGCCCATTTCTTCGAGCCCCTTTATCGAAATCGGATAGTCCTTTGTAAAGCATGCAGTGCAGTATCCTGTTTTTTCATTTGAATATGGGACTGACTCAAGCAGACTCTTGCAGCTCAAATAAGCAAGATCAGTAACTCCGAGCGCTTTCCGGATTCTGCTGATGTCGCGATCATACTGATTGGCAATTAACTCTTCTTCAGATGGAAAATCCATTCCATAATAACACGGAGAGATTATCGGAGGAGAAGTTACTTTCAGATGAACCTCTTTTGGTTTGGCTTTCTCAATTAATTCAACCAACAGTTTCGATGTTGTGCCGCGAACAATTGAATCATCTACAATTACAACTTTCCTGTTTTCAATCACTCCCTTCACCGTATTGAACTTTGTTTTCACCTTCATCTTCCTTTTGTCCTGCCCGGGCTGAATGAATGTTCTGCCGACATAATGACTCCTTATAAGACCGATTTCATGTTTGACATCCGGATTTGTTTTGACAGCTTCATTAAAATATCCAAGAGTCGCGGTGTTGGATGAGTCAGGAACATTTATTACTACTACTTTTTTATCATCAGGATTATCTTTCGCCGGCGGCGGACTTTCCTGCGCAAGACTCTTGCCTATTTTCCTTCTGACTTTATCAACCTTTTCCCCGAACACTGTGCTGTCCGGTCTGGAGAAATATATGTATTCAAAAATACAGTGACTATATTTTGCACTCTGACCGAGAGAAAATGTTTTCAGATTATTAGTCTGCACCACTTCCCTGTCAATCATGATGATCTCTCCCGGCTCTACGTCTCTTATGTATTCGGCATTAATAATATCAAACGCGCAAGTCTCTGAAGCAAATACAAAACTGTCGCCAAGTCTTCCGAATGAAAGCGGTCTCACTCCGTGAGGATCTCTGACTGCAAACAGCTTGTCATCGGTAAGAATACAAATTGAATAAGCTCCGACAATCTGTGAAAATGTATCATGCAACTTATTGACAATATCATTCTCCCTGCTTCTTGCAATCAGATGCAGCACAAGTTCACTGTCTGTTGAAGTCTGAAAAATCGTTCCCTCGTCCTGAAGTTTCGTCCGGAGGTATTTGGTATTTGTAAGGTTTCCGTTATGAGAAAGCGCGAGATTGCCGTCTTTGAAATTCACTTTGAACGGTTGGATATTATTTCTCTTGTCACCTGAACCTGTAGTGGAATATCTGGTGTGTCCGATTGCAGCATTTCCTTTTAAAACATCCGTCAGGATTTTATCATCGGCAAAGACAGTAAGCACCAGTCCATGATCTTTATGCTCGTTGAATCTGAATCTTCTTGCAGCTTCATCATATTGCGAAGTAACAATTCCCGCAGCTTCCTGACCGCGGTGTTGCAGAGCATGCAGTCCATAATACGTCAGTACCGCTGCATCGGGTGAATTGTATATTCCAAATACGCCGCAATTGGAATGAATTGATTTGGAAGGCTTTCGATAACGTGGCAGTTTCTTTTTCACTGTTGTAATGTAAATTACTCTATTGAGAAAAAAGAATAAAGGTAATGAAGTATGTAATTGCATAATATGGTGAAATGCTGCCCAAATTAATTTTGAAATCGAGTAATAACTTAGAAAGTAAATCAAAATCGGAAGCTAAAATATTTTTTTGAAAACAAACCCGCCTGTGAAAAATTGCCGATACAATGTGAGAATCCATAAGCGGAAAATACATTAAAGAACACTCTGGGGCTGTCCCAAAAGCAAGGATTTAATCGTAGCACAGGCTATTAGCCTGTAGAAATCCTCAAAAAACACAATGACAATTTTGAAAATCCGATTCGGCGAGACTTTTTGGACAGCCCCGATGAAAAGTCATATCGCATAACATCAACGCAGTCCGGTTTCACATTCTCATTCAACACACTCAAAACGCTCTATACACTCTATTCAATATTTACTATATTTATTTTCCATGAGTTGCTCCACACAGAATATATTTGATACGACGTTTGTCGTATGTGACATCGAGACTACGGGTCTTTCTCCCTCACTTAACCGAATTACGGAAGTCGCAATGATAAAAATCAAGGGCGGCGAGATAATTGACAGATTTGAAACCCTTATAAATCCGCAACAATACATCCCTCGCTCGATTACTGAACTTACGGGTATTTCAAATGAAGATGTGATGGACAAGCCGGTATTTCAGAATATTGCGCAGAGCATTGTTTCATTCATGAAGAATGACGAAGATGAGACGTGCGTGTTTGTGGGACATAATGTAGGATTCGATTACAGGTTTCTTCAATATTCGTTTGAGAGAATGAATCAGGAGTTTTCTCACAGGACTCTCTGCACCTGCAAGCTGGCAAGGCGGCTTCTGAAGCGCCTCCGCAGTAAGTCGCTCGTCAATGTTGCTTCATACTACGGCATTAATTTCCGAAGGTATCACAGGGCTTATGATGATGCGCTTGCAACTGCAAAAATACTTTTGAATTTCCTTGCTAAGTTGAATGAAGAATATGAATTCGAAGATGCCGAAGAAATATTAAGATTCCAGAACTGCAGGATTTACAGCAATGAAAATAAATCACCTGTGCTGAAGCGGCTGAAAATTACAACCAAAGATTTTCCGAAGCTTCCCGGAGTCTATTTCATGAAAAGCTCTGACGGTGAAATATTGTATATAGGCAAAGCAAAGAATCTGCGCGAGCGGCTTTCATCTTATTTCCGTTACAATTCGGAACTGCCGGTGAAACTTCGCAAGCTGATTTCAAATATTGCAGCAGTCGAATTTGAAATCTGCAATTCCGAATTGTCTGCATTGATACTTGAATCGAAACTAATCAAGCAGCATAAGCCAAGATTCAATTCCGCAATAAAAAGATTCCGCTTCCACCCGTTCCTGAAAATAGACGTTCAGAATGATTTCCCGAGAATTGAAAAAGTTTACGAGATTGAAAATGACGGTGCAAATTATTACGGACCATTTCGAAGCGGAGTTACCGTGAACAGACTCCTTAAAGAAATCAAAGATGAATTTAAACTTCGCAAATGTGATTACAAAAACCTTAAACCTTCGGAAAATCATTCAACATGCATGTATCATGAAATGGGAAAATGCAAAGCCCCCTGCAATTTTACACAAACACAAGATGATTATCAGAAGGAAGTAGAAGATGTTCACAACTACATTACTGAAAGCGGAAAGCTGACCGCACAGAGCCTGTATGAGAACCTGATGAAACAATTTTCAGATGAAATGGAATATGAACGCGCCGCTTTTGTCAGAGACAGACTCAATGACATAAGAAAGGTAATGAGCTTTCAGAAAGTAATCACATCCGCGATAAACGACAAGAAAATCATTATCAAATGCGAAAGCGAAAGAGGAAAAGAAATATTTTTCATTCAAAACGGAAAGCTTGTGAAAATTTATCTTGTGAATAAGGATGACCAATATGATCAGAGAAATATTTATGAGGAACTTAGCGAGACGAGCGACTATCTGTTCTTTTCCTTGAGCAAGTATGTGAAACATAAATTCAATCCGTATGAACTCGATGAGATTAAAGTCATATCAAACTGGCTTGCTCTCAACCGTGACCGTAACAGCGTATTCGAAATCAATGAAACTCATACGCGTGAAGATGTGATGCGCTTTCTGGGAACACAAACATTTTCCGCGCCTGAACCCGTCCTCGCGGAGAACGTTGAATCGTAAAGTACATCGCTATATCTCTGATTCAAAATTTGCATAAAGCATTGCTCCGAGAACAATCGAAACAAATGCCGACAACTTCTTCAAACCCTTGCCTTCTGAAGTTTTCCATGCGAAGGGAAATAATTTTTTTAGAAAAGGAAGAATGTTAAGAATATGTTGAATGTCCTCCGAATATTTGTTTTTGCTTTTCAAAAGTTTCTTTCTAAGGAAGTACCGCAGAACAGGAGAAATTATTCTGAACCAGAGCAAGGTTATGATAACAGAACGAATTAACATAACCCAAACTGATTTGCTGTCAATGTAATCATCACCCGTCGTATATGAAAGAATCAGCGCTGCAAGCAGGAAGACATAAACTGCAGCTTTAGAAATCTTTACAATACGGCTTCTTCTCCCCGGAGCCCGATCTGTAATACCGGGTTCATGACTAAATTTTAGTCCCTTAAGAAATTTTTCTTCCGCGTGTTTTTCGGAAATTACTTTTGCGGAAATTTTCACTGCGAACAAACCTATGAGAAATCCTGCAATACAATGAATGCTAACATAGATAATTATCAGCCATTGGCTGAACTTAAAGTTTGCCGGAATTTCTTTGCCTCCGAAAAACTCGTTGTATAAATAAACGGTAAACTGGTCAATTGTTTCCCAAAGCATGGATCCGAAAATCAAAGTGGCAACAATCACACGCTGCAAAGAAGACAATGCCGATGTGATAATTCCAAGCGCAATTGCAGATGCGGTAATTGATTTTCTTTTCGTAAAAAATAATTCGCCGAGAATTGTCTGCATAAACACTGCAAAGTATGCCGCGACAGATGAATAGGGACTTAAGATTGCTTTGATGATGATCACAATCAATCCGGTTCGCAGGATAATTCCGCGTTGTCCGGAAACGGATGCAATCGTCGTAATGATAATTACAGCTATCCCTCCGAGTATCAGTCCTTTAAAAGGAATTTTAGCCGCATTGAGAATGCCGCCGATGAACCCTTCGGAGAAAGCCCATACAGCTGTAAGATTTATGATTGCACTTCTTTCCGCAGTATCTGATTTATTCTGAATTATACTTTCCACAATTCAAAATAAATTTTTGAGGGAAGGTTTTCAAAGCAATTAGATGAACTGAAAATCATCAGTCAAGGATTTCTGTCCACATTGAATAATAATTTTTGTCTAAAAGTTATCAATACAAGAGCCGCAACAGCACCAATCACAGCGCCAGCAAGTACATCCGCCGGAAAATGCATTCCAATTATGACACGCGACAGGCAAACCTGAATTGCCCATACAAAAGGAATCAACGACCAAATTCTGTTTTTAACTGTTCTGTAAATTATGAAAGACAAAATCACAGCAAGGTAAAACGAAGAAGATGCATGACCTGATGGGAAAGAATATGCCGATGCTGACTTCCACTCTTCCGCTATTGGAGGGTAAATATTTTTCATACTCATCTCCGCAGAGTCCTGCGCCATTTCAAAAATTTCATTTTCGCCCGATACAGTTTCATCGCTTGCAAAATACTGTTGTGCAGGACGGGGTTCCTGAAAAACGTTTTTCAAAATGTATCTTGTAAATACGGCAATGGAAATTTGAAAGGCGACTATCAAACAAAAAAATATATAAGCGCCTCTCTGATTCTTTGAAAATTTTCTGAAATGATAATTGAGAAAAATAAATATCAGCACCAGAATAATTGCAACGGAGGGAATACTTGCGGTGCTCGTTATGAAATACCAGTAAGGTGCAAATTTGTCGGACACCCTATAACTGCCGAACTCCGGGTTTGAAAACGTAAGAACAACTAACAGGATTACAAAAGCGGCTGCAGCCGAGACATAAATGAAAGAATTATTTTTTGATTCCACGTAAATACTCTTTGGACTCTGTAAATTGCAAGAAGCAAGCCTATCAGATTTCAGAATGTCAAAACGCCTTACGCACTCACTACACTCAACTAAGTTCTCTGTATCTGTGACAATCCACCAGATGGTCATTCACCATTCCTGCTGCCTGCATGAATGCATAGCAAATCGTCGAGCCAACAAACCTGAAGCCGCGACCTTTTAAATCCTTACTCATTAGATCCGACTCTTTGGATGTTGAAGGAACATGTTTTATTTCCTTTGGGTTGTTTTGCTTTGTCTTGCCGCCGGTGAACTGCCAGATATATTTGTCAAAACTTCCAAACTCTTTCTGAACCATCATAAAAGCCTTTGCATTTTCTATTGCAGAGTGAACCTTGAGTTTATTCCTGATAATGCCTTCGTCTTTCAGAAGACTTTCAATTTTCTTCCTATCATACTTTGCAATTGTTTTATAATTAAAATTATCAAAAGCCTTCCTGAAATTCTTTCTCTTGTTGATTATCGTTGACCAGCTTAACCCTGCTTGAAATGCATCGAGTAAAAGGAACTCGAACAGCTTTCTGTCATTATGCACGGGTGTTCCCCATTCCTCGTCGTGATATCTTATCATCAGATCAGATGATAAGCACCATGGACATCTTTTTTTATTGTCTTTCATAATTTTATTTTCCGCAAACAACTTTCCTGAACTCCTCCAACTTTATGATTTCTTTTTCCAGCCTGCTTTACGGATGAGCATAAACATTTGACCGCGATGATGAGCTTCATGCTCCAGTATGTGATAGATTATCCATTTCTTCGAAAATCTTCGTTCCTTATCGCCACCTTTCCATACCACTTCTTTTTCCAACTCATCATCCGTCATGGATGAAACGTAGTCTAAAAAATTTTTAGTGGTATCTTTAAGTACATCAATATATTCATTTAATTCAGGAGGATTCTTCGGAGGGTCTGCACCTTCAGAAGAATCAAACCATTTATCATAATAAGAGCGCTTCTTCAATTCATCAGGCTGTTCAATTCCTGAAAGGACTTCGAGCCAGAAGATTTCACATTCAGCCAGGTGCATCAGATAAGAACCAATACAACTTTCACCTGCGACCGGGATTTGAAAAAGCTGTTCCTTGCTAAGATGCTCAATGCCCTTCATGGTTTCTTTACGCACGTCCTCAAGCATCCATCGCAGAAGTTTAGTGCAATTATTCTTGCTTAGAGATTCCATATTCCGAAGTTTTGAATTTTAATATTGCAAACAGCAATTCCGAAGAGGGTAAATAATCAGGACACAAAGTACAGTTTAGTAATAAATTTTAAATGAATATTAAAATTTATTGGGTACATATTGCTTGTTCTTCTTCCGTTTTTCTAACGACTTTGTGTCCTTAATAAAAATTAAATGATATTAAATGATGAGGATATAATTTCAGAATCAGAAATGCTCGTTTCGATCAGTCTCTCTTAAGTTTTGACAATGCGAGTCTGAAGTTTTTCATAATCTCATCTATTTGGTTTATCGTGCAAGTGCCGACGGAAATTCTGAACCATCGCGATTCACGGGAAGCGCCAAACGACGAGAACGGGACCAGCGCAATCTGGGCATCTTCAATGAGAAAATCAGAAATATCTTTTGTGTTTTTTATTACGGTGCCGTCTTGTTTTTTCATCCCGGTCAAATCTATCCTGACTGTCAAAAAAATAGAAGCCTGCGGTTCAATGATATCAACGTTATAACCTTCGTTCTTGAGTTCCTTGAATCTTTCATAAAATCTATGGACTCTTTCACTTATCTCATTCTTAAAATCTTTTATAAATTTTTCAACTTCATCAAACTGCGCAAGATATCTCGAGACTGCAACTTGTTCAGCTTTCGGAGCCCATGCGCCCATGTGTGAGGTAATGGATTTCATCTTGTCAATAACTCGCTTCGGACCATATCCCCATCCGACTCTCACACCGGTTGCGCAGAAGCATTTGCTGATTCCGTCAACAATAATGGTATAGTCTCTCATTGCAGGATTCAATACTACAGGATTATAATGTTTTGTATTTCCGAGAGTCAGTTGCCAGTAAATCTGATCGTAAAGGATATAAAGCGGTTTCTTACCTTCTCCGCGTCTGTAATTTTCCTCCAATACGAGTTCGCAGATATTTGCAAGTTCACTCTCACGGAAAGCAGTACCTGTCGGATTCAGCGGAGAGCACAATGCAAGCAATGATGCCTTCTTCACATGCGGTTCAAGTTGTTTGGCGGTCGGCATGAAATCGTCTTCGGGACGGGTTTCAACGGTAATTGCTCTTGACCTTGTAAAATGCGTGTAATGGTTATTGTTCCAGGACGGAACAGGAAAGATAACTACGTCATCAAGATCAACAATTGTATTAAAGGCAGCAAATATAACAGGTCTCGCTCCGCTTGTTACAAGTATTTCATCAATTGAGTAATTAAGATTTCCCTTTTTGCGAATAAAATCTGACACAACTTTTCTCAATTCATGAGTACCGTCGGCTGGAGGATAGTTGGTCTGATGTTCATCATAAGCTCGCTTAATTTCTTCAGTAAGTATCTGCGGTATGGGGAAAATCTTCGGATCAAAGTCTCCGATGGTCAGATTAGAAATTTTCTGACCCTTTGCAATCTTTTCATTAATCTGCCAGGCGAGAAAGATAATTTCAGATCCTATTAAACTTTCTGCCATTGAAGAAACAATGAGTGACTTTTCTTTCACATCCAATACTTCATTAGCCATAAGAAAATGATTAAGGTTAGGAAATCTTGTATGTGATAATATAGTTAATTGCGCATAGATTTTTTACGAAATAATTCGTGCAGAGCAGACTTTTTTGAATTCAACTGACACAATAAAAAAATTGCCGCATCCGTCCAAAAATGGTTCAAGTCTTGAAACGCTTTGGCCAGAGTTGGCTATTTTGAATATTCTTGACTATTCTCACAGATTCTCACAGAAGCGCGCAATAAATCAATTGATTAATTTTCACATAAAAGCTATTTTTACAGTTCACAATTAATTTTTTGATATGCCAGAAATAACTTTAAATGCCAAAAGGAGAGAGGAATATAAAGAATCTACTCTCAATCAGCTTAGAAGAAAGGGAATAGTTCCCGGAGTTTATTACGGTCACGGGGTTGACAATATTACAATTGCAGCCACCGAGCTTGATCTTCGTCCGATAATTTACACTACCGAATCAAGAATTGTAAATTTGAAGATTAACGAAGATAAATCTTTAAGCTGTATATTAAAAGATGTCCAGTTTCATCCGGTAACCGATAAGCCGGTTCATTTTGATCTTCTTGCGCTGAAAGAAGGAGAAAGTATAACGATCGAAGTTTCAGTTCATATTACTGGTAACGCACAGGGAATCAAAGACGGCGGCGTGCTTCAGCATGTGCTGCATAAACTTGAAATCAAATGTCTTCCTTCAGACATACCTTCGCACGTTGATATAGATGTTACAAATCTTGGTATCAATGATTCAATAAAGGTGAGCGACTTGAATCTGCCCAATGTCGAAATACTAAATGATCCTAACTCTTCCGTGGTTGCGGTAGTACCTCCGACGGTTGAGAAAGAACCGGTTGCAGAAACTTCAGAAGAACCTGCCGAACCGGAAGTCATTTCGAAGTCGAAGAAGGATGAAGAACCGCAGGAAGAGAAATAATCCAGCTCATTACTTTTCCAATATAGTTTGAAATTAATAGCCGGTCTTGGCAATCCAGGAGCCAGATACGAATTAACAAGGCATAATATCGGATTCATTATCCTCGATCTTTTTGCATCACAACTCGGAATAAGATTCAGGGAAGGTAAAGGCGATTGGCATGAAGCTCACGGAAAGATTAACGGTGAAGAAGTTGTTTTGCTCAAGCCCGTATCCTTCATGAATAACAGCGGAATGGTGATAAAGGACTTCCTCGAAAGGAACAGAGTCAACAAGGAAGAGTTGCTTGTCGTAACAGATGATTTTCAACTGCCGCTTGGTACTGTCAGAATCAGGAAGAGCGGATCTGACGGCGGACACAACGGAATCGCAAGCATAATCTATGAACTGGAAACTCAAGAGTTCCCGCGGATGAGAGTAGGTATAGGAAAGGAAACACCTCTTCTCAAAGATGAACATATTGATTTTGTACTGAATGAATTTAACGGCAAAGAAATCGAGACACTAAAATATTTAGTCCCCCATTACATTGATTGCATTGAGTCTTTCGTTATCAATGGTGTTAACTCAACAATGAATAATTTCAACAAATCATTCTTAGAAACCGGGGCGGAAAATTCTGACAACAAAGACAAAGATATTAAGAAAATTTAAAATTAATCAGCTTCCCGATAATAATTATTATTGGGATTTTTTTTATAAATACAATCAGTAAATAAAAAAGAAAAATGCGAAAAACCTTATTGAGTATGCTGCTCGTGGTGCTGGCGCCTGTCATGGCGTTTGCCAGCGAGGCTGACCTCAAGATACCGGAATTAACCGATGACCAGAACAAGCTGCTGATCGGCGGAATATTTGTGTGCCTGATCGGATTGCTTTTTGGAATTTATCAGTTTCTTATTGTAAAAAAATTACCTGCACACAAATCAATGCTTGATGTTGCGCATGTAATTTTTGAGACATGTAAAACATATCTTCTTCAGCAGGGAAAATTCCTGTTCATACTGTTTGTCTTCATTGCAATCTGTATTGGTTTCTATTTCGGCGGACTTCAGCATCAGTCTGCAGGCGGAGTTGCATTGATACTAATGTGGACTGTGGTTGGAATACTCGGTTCTTACGGAGTAGCATGGTTTGGAATCAGGATGAACACGCTTGCAAATGCACGTATGGCGTTTGCGTCACTTGAAAGAAAACCTCTTAAGCTTCTCAACATCCCGTTGAATGCGGGAATGAGCATTGGAGTTTTGCTTATCTGCGTTGAACTTATTATGATGCTCATAATTTTCCTCTACGTTCCGAGAGAATATGCAGGAGCAAGTTTCATCGGATTCGCAATCGGTGAATCGCTTGGCGCATCTGCTTTAAGAATTGCAGGAGGAATTTTCACGAAGATCGCAGACATTGGTTCGGACTTGATGAAAGTTGTTTTTAAAATCAAAGAAGACGATCCGAGAAATCCCGGCGTGATTGCAGACTGTACCGGTGACAATGCAGGTGATTCCGTAGGACCGACAGCAGACGGTTTTGAAACTTATGGAGTTACGGGTGTAGCCCTTATCAGCTTCATAGTGCTTGCAATCGGTGATACCGCTCTGCAGGCGGAAATGCTTGTCTGGATTTTTGCAATGAGAATTCTGATGATAATTACTTCCATTGCATCATTTTACATTAATAAAGCTTACACAACGGCAAAATATTCAGGTAAAGATACCCTTGATTTTGAAAAACCGCTTACATCGCTTGTATGGATTACTTCAATCGTTTCAATGATTGTTACTTTTGCAATTTCATATTTCCTGATCGGCGGACTGGGAGATAATCTCTGGATAACACTTTCTATTATCATAAGCTGCGGTACGCTTGGAGCCGCTTTGATTCCCGAATTCACAAAAATTTTTACTTCTCCAAAATCAAAACATGTCAATGAAGTCGTAACTGCTTCAAAAGAAGGCGGCGCTTCACTTACAATTCTTTCCGGATTTGTTGCAGGAAATTTTTCCGCATTCTGGCAGGGGATGGTATTCTTTGTATTGATGTTCATCGCTTATCTCGCTTCAGAGTCAATACCGGGAACGATGATGGATTACAGACCGATTTTTGCTTTCGGGCTTGTTGCATTCGGAATGCTCGGAATGGGACCTGTTACTATTGCAGTTGATTCTTACGGACCGGTTACGGATAATGCGCAGTCAGTTTATGAATTGTCATTGATTGAAGAAAACAAATCCGAAAAGGAAAAAGAAATTGAAAGAGATTTCAACTTCAAGCCGGATTGGGAAAGAGCAAAACTTTATCTAGAAGAAAATGACGGAGCAGGAAATACTTTCAAAGCAACTGCAAAGCCCGTTCTTATCGGCACCGCAGTAGTGGGCGCAACGACCATGATTTTTTCGCTGATACTTGTTTTGAAAAAAGTTCTTGGAGTCGAGCCCGAAACAATTTTGAATTTACTCAATCCGTATTCACTCCTCGGATTCTTATGCGGTGGTTCTGTAATATACTGGTTTACAGGAGCCTCTACACAGGCTGTTACCACCGGAGCATACAGCGCCGTTGAATACATCAAGAAGAACATTAATCTTGACGAGGCTGCATCATTGAGTGCATCAACCGAGAAATCCAAAAAGGTTGTTGAAATTTGTACGAAGTATGCGCAGAAAGGAATGTTCAACATCTTTATTGCCGTGTTCTGCTTTGCTCTTGCATTTGCATTCCTGTCATCGCCTTCATCAACTAATAATGCCTCTGCATCATTCTTCATCAGCTATCTTATTTCCATTGCTGTATTTGGCTTGTTCCAGGCAGTATTCATGGCAAATGCCGGAGGCTCATGGGATAATGCAAAGAAAGTCGTTGAAGTGGATTTGAGAGAAAAAGGAACTGATCTTCATGCTGCAACTGTCATAGGTGATACCGTCGGAGATCCCTTTAAAGACACTTCATCGGTAGCTCTGAATCCCGTTATTAAATTCACTACGTTGTTCGGATTGCTCGCAATGGAAATTGCGATCACGGATTCGTTCAGAAGTTCAGCACCCGTGATCGGAATAATATTCCTGGTTATCGCATTGATCTTCGTATGGAGATCATTCTATGCAATGAGAATAAAAAAGAATGAATAGCACAGACCCTCTGCGGTGTCTGTATTGTCTTTTGAAAGGTGTTCATTATTGAACACCTTTTTTATTTTAATTCCAAATTGCAATTTTGCAAAGCGGTTAAGTCAAATAAATGAAACTTCTTCAAATGTTTATCGAATCAGAACTTAAACTTGATGCCGCGCCATTCCTGATAAAGTTCAAAGAATATGAAAACGCTCTCCTCGCATGGAATAAAAAAATAAATCTCATTTCCAGGAAATCAACATCTGTTGAAGAGCACATACTTAATTCAATTTTTTTTCTCACAAAATTTGAGTTGCGCGGCATAAGCAAAATTGCTGATGTCGGAACGGGAGGCGGCTTTCCGGGCATTCCGCTCAAAATACTCTTCCCTGATGTAAGAGTCCTGCTCGTGGATTCAATTAAGAAAAAAATCATTGCACTTGAAGACATTGTCAGGAAAATTAAACTTAAAGGAACAGAGCCTGTATGTGGAAGAGCCGAAGAAATTTCAGTTAAGGAAAATTTCAGACATCAATATGATGCAGTTATTTCCAAATCAGTTGCTGCAACGGATAAGATTTTCAAATGGAGTAATAATTTTTTAAAAAACAACGGAGTTCTTCTCTGCATAAAGGGCGGGGATATTGATAACGAAATTGAATCATTAAGGAAAATGAATTATAATCTTCACATTCAAATCTTATGCTTTGATTATCAACGTTACGGAATAGAAGATAAGAAGCTTGTGATAATCAAATCCGTGGAATCAATGAATAATTCACCAGAGAATAAATAAACAAGCAACCATAATCTGCATGACAATTCGTTTTGCTTTGCTTGTATTGCTTTTCTTTTCGGTAAAAACTTCCGCCCAGACTCTTGAAGTGAGCGGAACAATCTTTGACTCAAGAACAAACAAGCCGCTTGAATTTGTAACGGTAAAAGTTGCTGATACGACCTACGGTACAATGGCGGACAAGCATGGAAAATTTTTCATCCGCCTTTCTTCCGGAGCAAACAGGCTCATATTTTCGTGCATAGGATATAATTCAGATACAATATTTTACTATGTGGAAGACAAGAATATTGAACGCAACGTCTTTCTTAAACCGTCGGAAATAATGACGGAGGCAATTGAAGTTTACGGCGAAGATCCTGCTTATGAAATTGTGAGAAAAGCAATCCGGTACAAAAAGGAGTTTCAGAAAAACCTGGTTGAATATGAATATGATGCATACTCAAAATTCGTGATCCGTTCAAACCGGAGCGAGATACCCGGAAGCAAAATCGGAACCGATACTTCGGGGAAAAAGAAAATGGGGATATTCGGAATTCTTGAATCAGAAACCAAAGGATATTTTAAAAGACCTGACCTCGAGAAACAGATTGTGAAATCCAAAAGAGAAACAGCCAACATCGCCCGCGGCTTTGCTCTTCCGTTAATCGTAAATTTTTACGACGAGAGTGTTGATTTCAATGAATTCAGAATTCCGACGCCGCTTTCAGATAATGCTTTCGATAAGTATGAATTCAAACTCATTGGTACAACTTCGATTGATTCAATACCAATTTTTAAAATAAAGGTAATCAATTCAACAGAGACGAAACCACTGTTCAATGGTGTGATTTACATTGCAGACAGTATTTTTTCACTGATGCGAGTTGATCTTACTACAAACGATGCGGCGAAACCACTCGGCATCAGGAAGATTGAATTCAAACAAAAGTTTGCATCGTATGATGACTCAAGATCAAAGAATACTTTCTGGATGCCGACTGACGTAGAAATTTTTGCCGAAGGATCCTTTGTGGGATTGATAAAGTTCGAAGCGGAAGTATTTACCATTGTCTCGCATTACGATTTGAATAAGAAAGCTCCGCCTGGAACATTCGATGACGTATTGGTAAAGATCAATCCTGATGCATTGAAAGATTCATCATACTGGAAAAAGAATCAATTGATAAAGAACACGTCCGAAGAAAGGAGAGCTTATAATGTAATTGAAGCACAGGACAAAAAAAGGAGCAGGTCTCTCAACATCGGACTGACTTCTATAGCGTACGGAAAGTATCTTTCCACTAATCCTTTGGAGTATTACAGATATAACAGAGTTGAAGGCAGTGCTTTGAATTTCAATCTGAAGTACAGGGGACGGCTAAGCCGCACTACTGCCGATGGTTATTTTCAATATGGCATTTCAGACAAGAAATCAAAATATGAATTAAATTTTTCTCGGCGCTTTTTGAACGACCGCAGACTTGTTGTGAATGTATCATTTTATGACAGACTGCAGCCGCTGTTTTATGGCGACGTTTTTAATCTTTCAATTTTATTCAATACACTCAAAGCATTGTTTGACAAAAAAGACAATTTTGATTATTACTATGCGAAAGGATATGACATCGGACTCAATTACCGCATTATTCCGCAGCTACGAATCGGAGCAATATTGCACCAGCAATTGCAGCGAAGCGCTTATAAGAATACGGATTTCAGTATCAGAAAGAAGGATGTCCCGTTCATTGCCAATCCGCAGATTAATGATGCATTCTTGAGGATGCTGCGATTCGAACTTCGCATCGATCCGAATAAATTCAGAACGATTGACTGGGGAGACGGTGATATCTCGAGATTCCGTATCACGAATTTTCCTATGCTGACATTAGGGTTCCGCTATTCAGGGAAAGATTTTTTGAAGAGCAGTTATGAATACAGAAGGTTCAGTGCAGATATCACGGGACAGAATTATTTCAGCAGTTTTTTCAACATCAGGTACAGAACCGGCGGTGCGATTATGACAGGTCAGGTTCCGTATCAGTCGCTCGCATATTTCAATTCCGTAACGGGAACAATTGACTTCTTCACGATATTCAGAGCGATGCAGTACAATGAATTTCTTGGCGACAAATTATTTTACTTCAGCCTCGAGAATAATTTCGGCAAGCTGCTTTGGGGAAACATTCCGTTCATCAAGAATTTCAATCTGATAGGATTTTTTGCGGCGGGAAGAACAGATATCAGCAAAGAAAATTATGAGTTCGCCGCCTTTAAGAATTTTTCAATAACAAAGGGACTTTACATGGAAACAGGATTCGGGATCAGCCGCATACTCGACCTCTTCAGAGTTGATTTTGCATGGCGACTCAATAATCCGTATAAGGGAAAGACCTGGTTCTTCGTTAATCTAACCGGAGATACTTTCTAATGAATATCAGAGGATTGCTAATTGCTCGCTGATCTGAAATATACATTAAAGCACAGCGCCATATACGGTCTAAGCAGGATCGGCACCAAGCTTATTTCGTTTATACTCATTCCTCTTTATACGTCGGTATTTGTTTCAGACACCATTGCAAATATAAATCTTCTCGAAACCTTCTGGCAATATCTCTTCACGATATGCATGTTTGCATTTGAAACCGCGATTATAAATATATGCGCATCAGAGACAGATCTTTCAAAGAGAGAAAGAATACTTTTCAATTTTTTCTTTCTTTCCGTTATTAACTCTTCTGTCATAATCTTTTGCGGCGCAGTCTTTTCAGGCAGTCTCTCTTCCTTGATACTAAAGGAATCAGGATACGGAAGTGTAATATTTTATTGTTTCCTGATTTCTGCATTTGAATCATTGCTGATAATGCCGATGACATTAGCGCGCCTCAACGACAGGCCTGTGCTCTATACCGTCATCACATTGTCCAACTTGCTGATAAATCTTTTGCTTCAGATTTATTTCATTCTTATTCAGAAGTTGGAGTTCAATTATATCTTCCTTGCAAAGTTCATCGCACCGGCAGTCTTATTCCTTGCATTTCTTCCTTATGTATTGAGGTATCTGAAATTCAACATCAGCCTGAAAGAGATTAAAGTCATACTCTCTTTTTCATTCCCGCTAATGCTTGCCATGCTGCTTTCAATGCTGCTCAACAGTGTGGATCGTTTCATTCTGGTTGATTTTGTTTCGAAGCACGACGTTGCAGTTTACACCTTAGGTTACAGTATTGGCAGTATCACCAACGCCATGATTCTTTCTCCGTTCACGCTCGCAATCAATGTCATCTTCTGGAAAAAAATCAATGATGATAATTTCAGAAGATTCATGACAAAGTCTTCTACATATTTGTTTGCGGGAATGATTTTCTGTTCGCTCCTTATTTCGCTCTTCATCAATTATGCAGTGATGATCTTTGTAAGAAACAGCTCTTTGTGGGATTGCGTCAGCATCGTTCCGTTCATCCTGTTTTCCAATTGTTTCACCGCACTGCTTATTTTTCCGTCGCTTGATTTCTACTACCACAAAAAAACGGGAATGATAATGCTCATTACCGCAATCAGTCTTGTCTTCAGCATAGTGATAAATTTTACCTTCATCAGATACGGAGGTATTTTCGCCTCTGCAATAATTGCAGTGCTGTCTTCTATTCTGATGATCTCGCTTAACAGAAAATTATCTAAGGATATTTCGTTTACAAAATTCGAGTTTATGAAAATCGTTCTCCTGTCTGTGCTGTATATTATTTTCACGGGATTTCTCTTTATTGTTAAGATTGATAACGCAGTTTTTGATATCATTCTTAAGACGGCAATGATATTTTTATTTGTATATTTATTGTATATTTTGAAATTCTTTGAAACCATTGAGCTTCAAAGCATCTCCGGTTTTTTTAATAAATATTTCAGAAGACGTTGACCAAATTATCCAAAGAGGAACTCCGGAAAGAGACCGCTGATTTCCTGAATTTACCCGTATGGGATACATATTATTATTCTTCCGGGCTCTTAAGAAAGAGAATGGAAGAGAACATACCGAAGCATCTGACAGGAAAAAGTAATTTGAAGATACTCGATTACGGATGCGGTGTAAAACCATACGAATATATTTTTGCTCCTTTCAAAGGAGAATATACCGGCATAGATGTGGGTGAAAATCCTCATGCCGATTGGCGAATAGAGCCCGATGAAAGATTGAATTTCAGCGATGATCAATTTGATGTCGTGCTGTCTTCACAAGTACTTGAACATGTTGAAAACACAAAATTGTATCTTAGCGAGTGCCACCGCGTTTTGAAGCCGGGAGGAATATTATTTTTATCAACACACGGAACATGGCAGTTTCACTCTTCGCCGATTGACGTGCAAAGATGGACATCGTACGGCTTGCGGAAAATGATTGAAGGATACGGCTTCTCGATCGAGGGTTTCGCTTCCGCGCTTGGACAACTTGCACTTACTTCGCAGTTGAGGCTTACTTTCTTCTATTCATTTGTCCGTGAAGTTTTCTCTCCGTTGAAAATATTTTTTTATCCGCTTTCATTCATTTACCAGCTTAAGATGATGATTGAAGACGCAATTACACCGCAGCGTGTCAAGGACAGAGATTCCGCTTACTATCTTGTAACCGCAAAAAAGGTTTGAGCAAACAGTCCGAAGTTGAAAAAGGGAAAAATACTTTTTGTCAAACACTATTCTTCATCCGCAAAGTTTATACTGAATGATCTTGAAATTCTAAGGTCGCGATATGAGACTGCGCTTTATGATGCCCGCATTAAGAATAACCTGTCTTCAGTATTTTCATTCATTCACCAGTTTCTCTATCTGCTGTTTAATTCCCGGAAGTTTTCACTTGTCTATATTTGGTTTGCGGATTATCACTCATTTCTGCCTGTCTTGTTTGCGAGGATCTTGGGAAAGAAATCTGTTATCTCCGTAGGAGGTTATGACGCAACATTCATCCCCGAAATAAACATGGGACTCTTTACAAAGTCTTCATTCAAAAAGAAGTTGAGATGCCTCTGCGCCGAATATTCACTGCGCAATTGTTCGCTGATTATTCCTGTTGATAAGTCGCTTATCGAAAATGAAAACCGTTACATTTATTCCGACATGCCATCAAAACCCGTGTTGAAAGATGGGATTATGAATTTTGTCGCCGATATCAGAACTCCTATGAAGGTAATTGCTCTCGGATATGATAAAGATATTTTCAAAATGAAACCGGAGTTACTGAAAGAAAGTGCTGTCGTGAGTGCGGGTTTCATTATGAATGAAAATGAATTCAGGAGAAAAGGATTTGACAAGCTTGTTGAGGCGGCAGTAAAAATACCTGGCGTTAAATTTATTCTGATTGGATTGAATGATGAGTTTATGAAGAGGCTTGCATCAATGGAAATTCCGAATATTGAATTATACGGAAAAGTAAATTATGAAAAACTGATTGAGTTGTACAGCCGTGCAAAAGTTTATTCACAACTCTCTATGTTTGAAGGTATGCCGAGCGCGGTATGTGAGGCGATGCTTTGCGAATGCATTCCCGTCGGATCGGATGTCAACGGAATTCCTGACATAATCGGCGATTGCGGTATCGTTGTGAAAGAAAAGGATACCGGACTGATCGTCCATGCCTTGAATACTGCGCTGAACATGCCCGGTGAATTCGGGATCAAATCGAGAGAAAGAATTATTCAAAAATTTTCAATCGAAAAGAGAAAATCCGAATTACTCGAAACAGTTTCCCGCCTGATGTAATGTCATCGGAATTCCGGATTCAAAATTAATTCTTTTCAAAAATCTATATCGAATCCGTGTCCCTGCTTCGAATTTTTTATTTCAGTACAACCATTCTCTTCACATCTTTGAATTCTCCAGCTTCAATTCTGTAAAAGTAAGCTCCGCTCGCAAAATTAGAAGCATCAAATTCAACAGAATAATTTCCTGCGGGCTTCACTTCATTTACAAGTGACACTATTTCTTTTCCAAGTATGTCGTAAACTTTCAGCGTAACTAATCCCTGCGATGGAATCGAAAAACTAATTCTTGTTACCGGGTTAAATGGATTCGGATAATTCTGCGACAATGTGTAGCTCTGCGGAATTTCTGAAACACTGTTTGAAATACCGGTAGGAACTTCATCTACAAATTTCATTGCACCGTCAACAAATCTTTTTACGGGAGATCCCGGAGGAGAATCAGCAGCAGGTCTCATTGATTCAATGTCTATTCCAATAACTGCCACATTATAGTTAACTCCCCGCCTTCCCACTGCGCTCATTGAATCCGGAAATAATCTGAAACTGCACAGATCATAAAGCTGGGACGCGGGAACAGATATTGATTTTCCCAATACGTCAGGCCATGGTCCAATGGTGCTGTCAAGAGCACCGGGATTAATTGTTAAACCCTTTATACCTCGGTTTCCCGACGATCCGGGACGATCCGCAATATATCGGAATCCGAGCGTGCTCCTTGCGAAAGAAGAATCATAATACGTTGAACCGGTTCTATCGAGATTATATCCGACATCTTCAGAATAGATAATCAGTTTTGATTTTGTTGCAACTGTTGTTCCCCCCGATGCAAGATATGATTTCAATGAATCCCTGACAACATTTGACATCAACGAAGTTCCTTCGCCCAGAAGTATAACCTTCTTGTAACCTCTGAAAGAAATAGAACTCGTGCCGGTATTTGACTGACGATTATAGAGGTCAAAAGTAGCGCCGAGTGTACTTAGATTATTAATGACGGAGTCTCTTGAAGTTCTGCATGATGTCAATGTTGAATCATATACAAGAATGACTTCGCCTCTTGATTGTCTTTTCAAAGTGAGCGAATAAGTTTGAGTTGATTTGAGTGAATCGTTTGCGTTGTATGCCCATACCGCCCATTGTCCGGCAAGAGAATCTCCCGGGTTCAATCCAATCCCCTGCAATATTCCGTCGAGCGCACTGTTTACAACTGTCAGCGCTGAATCAAAACCCGAACCGTTCGAAATCATGTTTAACCTGACATTGGAAATATTCGGACTTCCGAATTTCCACCTGTATGTAACACCTTGTCCTGATTTAGTCCAGTTGATATTTATTGGTGATGTGTTAAAAGGTGATGTTGTTATTGTAACTCCATTCACAGGTGAATTAAGATTAAATGTTGTGAGCGCAGGAACCCCTCTTTTCAATGTAATGGCTCTGGGTCCATTGCCTGCCTTCAATGAATCATTTGTTGGAAGTTGTCTGTACGTCCATGCATCCCATTGTCCGACAAGCGAATCACCCTGGTTCAGCCCAAGTCCTGCAAGTAAATTATCCAGTTGTCCGGAAGTTAATGTAACAGAATTCACTCCGGATGATAATGAAATCTTTCTCGGAGTAGTTGTCGGACTTCCGAAAACAAATCTATATGTTGCACCCGTAGCAGATGTATCCCAGTTAAAGGAATGCTGTGTTGTTGAAAATGGAAGTGTAACAATCCTTGTTCCTGCAGATGGCGACGTCAGGTTAAACGGATTCAACACAGGAACATTTGTAACCTGAACCTTCTGCAGCATTTTCCTGACGTTCAATCTTCCGTTTGAAACCGTAATTCCGGTTAATGCAGGAATTGTATCAACACTTGCAAGTATGTATTGTTTGAATAATGCGGCGGCAGAGTCCGGATCATTTTTCACGAGATTCATAAAAACGATACTTGCTCCTGCGTGCATCAGCGCAACTGCCCCCGCTACTTGCGGTGTTGCCATTGAAGTGCCTGTAAGAAGACCATAGCTGTTCGTTGGAATAGTTGAAAGAATGCTTGTTCCGGGCGCACCGAGATCCATGTTAATCGGACCATAACCTGCACCGCTATTCTTAGCATCGGTGTTTGTTGTATTTGTAACAGCAATCATGAAGATGCTTGGACATGTAGTGGGCATGTCTCCTACTACGTCAATGTTTACATTGTTATTCGGTCCTGCTCCGGCACTCAAAACACCAACTGCACCAAGCGAGTCATAAAATGCACACCAAAGTGGATAGTTTGATGGCTGGCCGTTGTCAATGCCCCAAGAAGAATTTGTCGAAACTACAAATGCTCCTTGAGTCCCGTTTGTTTCATTATATTTTTTTCTTTGCCTGTAAACATAGCCATAGGCTTTAACGGCGTTTGCTTCGGTTGCAGAACCATATACAACCGGCATTGTCTTTAATTTCCAATTTACCCCTGCAATACCCTGATTGTTGTTTCCCACTGCTCCTGCAATTCCTGCGCAGTGAGTTCCATGCTGGTTAGCCGGAATATTCCCATTGTTAGAACCCGCATTCCATCCGTTGATATCATCTATGTATCCGTTATTGTCATCATCAACTCCATTGCCGGGGATTTCAGCCCAATTCCTCCACGTAGTTAAATCCTGATGATCAATCTGCTGTCCGCCGTCAACTATAGCCACAACAATCGTATCTCCAAGAACTGTCGTACCGCCGGTCGTGAGTTCCCAGGCCTCCGGTGCATCTATGTCTGCATCCGGAGTTCCTCCCGTCTGACCAGTATTGTTTTTATCCCATTGCTCCGCAAATCTTGTATCATTCGGCGTTACTCTTTCATGGATGATGTGATTGAACTGTGCAATTGCCACCTTATCGCTTCTCATAACAGACATCAGTGCATCTACCGGCTGTGATTTTTTAACGTCATATTGGAATAAGTAAATGTTCATTCCCGGAATCATTTGCTCCTTCACAGTAAGGGAAATGTTTTCATAATTTCTGACGAAAGAACCAATATCTGTCTGATCTTTAAAAAGCACAATCAAATCTCCTTCAATGTAGTCCTTATCATTATAATAATTTGACAGATCATTCTGGCTGGTTGTTGGATTATTGAGCGAAACAACTGCTATTATGACAGCACTGATTGCGATCAAAAAGTATAGTAATTTCATATATGAATTGATTTTAAAAATTTTTGAGATTTTCAAGATAGGCAAATAAAATCTAAAAGTAACTTGATTATCCTGTCTGACCGAGTAACAGACGGAGTTCAGAAGTTTTGTACGGATGTGATTCCGGGTCTGTGGACATTGGCCGGGTCAAAACCGTTTAAAACGGTTTTGACATTGCTTGATTCCGAATGCGCTACACAAGATATTCACTATACACTTCAACAATCTTCTTATACTCATTCAGGACTTGCGCGTGGTCACTCCCCGGTAGTTCAGTGCTGATAACCAGTGACTTGAGTTTACCGACACATTCATTTGCCTTTGCCAGACGTTCAGCAACAGTGAATTGCTTTTGAAGACCGGTGAAGACAGTTGCTGTGGCGGTGAAGACGGCAACAATTCCGCATGTCCATTTCCATGCGCCTGCGCCCTGACCTGCAAGAGGTCCGTTGAATGCGGTAAGTCCGGCGATAAGCGTTGCGAGGACGCTTGAAATCAGACTTATATAAATATACTTCGTGTTCATTCTTCGAAGTTTTTTTACTCCCTCCTCTGCTTTGAGAAGACTGCTTCTTATGTCGTCGAACATTTTTTCGTAAATATACGAATAGACATTTGTTTTTGAAATTTCAATTTATGATTTCTTGTACTTTTTGCACTTTCAGCCAAAAATTGTTACCTGTATTAAAATCCGGCATTTACTAAATTAGAGAAAAACTCGGAAGATAATTTATGAAACCGCTTATACGGTTTAACCCCCATTTGAAGCCGGCTTACATAGTCATTCTTCTTCTTACCATTATTTCAGTTCAGACAATATCATTCAATGTCATATTTCCCAATGTCCCATTAAGGATGAAACTGCAGACGGATATTCTTTCCGGAAATATGGAACCGCCCTACCAATACAGGATACTGAAGCCTTATGCCGGATTCGTTATCGAGAAGATCATCTCGGTATTCTCCGATGACTCTGCCCTTAATCATGTAATCTCATATCAACTAATAATGATTGTCGTATTTCTATCCATATACATTCTGTTTTATTTATTTCTCAAACTTTTTTTCAACAATACTATTTCGATTATAGGATTAATTTCTCTATCTATAATAATACCTCTTGGAATTACAAGCATCTGGGAGGAAGGTGATTACTATAATCTTCTCTTTTTCCTGATAGGATTGAATCTGATTTTCCTGTCAAAAGATTATTTTCTACCGCTGATAATGCTGGCAGGAGTAATCAACAGAGATCAGATAATTTTTCTTCTCGTGTTTTACATTTGCTATTTGATCAGCATTAACAGGCTTTGGGACAAAAAATCAATCTTGATAATAATTGCATCAATAGCATTGTGGGGAGCGGGTTACTACGTGATGCGTATGATATTTGGATTCAAAGAAACCAAATATACAATTCAGTGGAACATGGCTGCAAACAAACAGATGCTTTCGCAGATTATTTTTCTCTGGTCTTCGATGATACTTCCATTTGCAATATTAAGCATAGTGGCATTCAGGAAAAGTCCAAAGTTCTTTAGGCTGGCATTGATTTCCCTGATACCCTATGTTGCCATCTTTTATTTTTTTGGATTCCTGACACAGCTTGCAAAATTTCTTCCGGCATTTCTGATAATGATTCCAATGTGTCTTCAGCTTGTCAAGAATAAAGGTTACTTCAGTTCACTGGACGAAGCTGATCAAACGATGCTTAAAGCCGGCGAATTGACATGATGAAGACTCCATACGTCATTATCCTCGTTCTGACTTTGCTTTCATTTAAACTTGTTGATTACACTACACTCGACAAGAACAATATAAATTTTAGAAATTCCAGGCAGATTCCCTTAGCAAAGGGATATGACGGATATTCACTTGAATATGGCATGCTAACGCCGGCGATTATTTATGCCGTTCAAAAAGTTTTGAATGTTCCGTTCAATATTTACAAATCACAATTGATTGCATCGAATGCAGTAAACTTTTTATTGTTCCTCCTGATTTATTTTTCCTTCTTCCGATACCTGAAATACTATTTCAGAGATTCCGTTTCAATGGTTGGATTGATGCTGTTAGCTTCTGTAGTTACGTTGTCAATCAACGGGTCTTATCCTGAAAGTGATTTCCTTAATCTGCTGTTCTTTCTCGCGGGCTTTCATTTGATGCTGAAAGGCAGGGATATCTTTCTGCCCGGTTTGATTCTTATAGGAATGTTTAATGAAATGCAAATCTCATTTCTTGTTGTGTTTTATATCTGTTTTCTTGCCGCTCGCGGGAAGAGGCTTTCAATCAGGAACATTTTAATTTTACTTCTATCATCACTTGTTTGCGTAACAACTTATATGGCAATTGATTCAAACATCGGAATTTATGACATTAATACCGATCTCAATATTTCAAACAACCTGAAAAACCCCGGGTTGCTGCTTCAGATGTGGTCGGTCTCAATTGCTTTAATTGTGGTGAGCATATTTGGATTCCGTTCATCACAAAAATTTTTCCGATACGCACTTGCGGCTGTTTTCATTTTCATTGTTCTGATTTTCATCCTTGGAAATTTTTATGATTCGGGTAAGTTTCTGCCCGCATATCTTATACTGTTACCAATGAGTCTCAATTTTATTTTCGGAGATATCAGGAGCGATGCCGGACAGCATATAATTTAAGAAGCCGGCGCATAAATTTTCACACCGGCTTTTTTATAGAAATAAATAGACCTATGCTTAACTACGAATTTTCTTTCGCATAAGATTCGTTAAAGTATCAAATTTAAAAACCGGTGCAGCCTTTATCATTTCTGCACCGGTTCTTTTATAGAAATAAATAGAACAATTTTATTTTATCAGCAGCATTCGCCTTGCTTCCGCAAAATTCCCGGCAACAATTTTATAAAAATAGACGCCGCTTGAAAAGTTGCTTCCCTGTGCCCCCCGACCCGCATCAAATACTGTTTCATAAGTTCCGGCGATATGAAATCCGTTTACTAAATTCCTTATCAATACTCCGCTTGCATTATAAACCGCAATGAAGACATGAGACGGTTTGCGAACTTGATATTCTATTGTCGTGCTGGGATTGAATGGATTTGGATAATTCTGATTTAAGATAAAGTCCTGATCAACTTCAGTTTTTTTTTCTCCGACTGAAATCAAAGTCCCGTTTTCAATTATTCTTACATTCTGATTTACGGCAACATTCGTAAAGTATTGATTTGCGCCTGAAGACCATTCGACTTTAAGCGAATCAATGACAGACGCATTGCCCAGTCCGAAATGCAGAATCAAATTCTGACCGCAGTATCCGGATTGCCCGTCAACTTCCTGCATCTGGCGAATGACATTTCCATTGATGCTTGCTTTAATGTAAACTTTTGCACCGATAGCGGAACTGTTTGAAACAGTTCCGCTGCATCTTATGCTTATCCACTTATTACCGTTGTTCAGATCGTTTCGATACAATGCGTTGTTCTGATTCTCTCCGAATGTATTGGCACATGCAATATCGAGATCACCGTCATTGTCATAATCGCCCCATGCAAATCCGTAAGTATAGCCCGAGTCGTTAACAAGTTCGCCCGAAGTGATTTTCTGAAGCGAAGCAACTCCGGTTTCTATTAGCATGTTTTTGTAAAGCTTGTTCACGAGTTTAATTGTAAAATTTGGCGGGACATAAGCTTGTGACACAAACATATCGAGGTCGCCGTCATTATCATAGTCGCCCCATCCGGTTACGGCGTTATAGCCGTTTTCATTTGAAAGCGGATCATTCGTTATTTTCGTAAAGGTGAAGTTCCCTTCATTTCTAAAAAGAAAATTTTTCTGATTAAGATGGTTGGCAACGACGGCATCAAGGTCTCCATCATTATCGTAATCTCCCCAACTGCAACTCCAGCTCTCTCCGCCGCTTGTCGTGAGCGGAGAGTTTGTAACTTTGGTAAAGTATCCTCCCCCGTTATTCTTGTAAAGAAAATCATTCTGATTGCCCTCACGACACACAAACAAATCAAGATCGTCATTGTCAATATCTGCCCAATTGGCTCCTCGTGAAAATGCTGTTTCACTTACGACTACGCCTGTATCAATTTTTGCAAACCCGCTGCCGTTGACATTTTTGTACAAAAAGTTTCTATGTCCGCTACCTGCGCTATTAGTTACAAAAAGATCTGCGAAGCCATCGTTGTCGTAATCACCCCATGTACATGTTTCTGAATAACTCGGATCGTTGCACATCACTGCAGATGATTGGAATGTAAAATAACCCGCACCTTCGTTATGGTATAGCAGTTTGATTTTGTTATACCAGTTCACAACGCAGAGATCCGGTAATCCGTCATTGTCAAAATCTGCCCAGCTGCTGCCGTCTGACGGAAGCAAATCATGCACAATCGGTTGATTCAGAATTCTTATGAATGTTCCCTTGTCATTTCTGTAAAGCAGATTGTCATCTCCCGCCTGAAGGCCGGTTGTTATGAATAAGTCAAGATCATTATCGTTATCGTAGTCAATCCAGTTGACGCTTCTCGATGCGCCAGAATAATTGTTGACATCGCTTCCTGCGACCTTAACAAAATTCTGGGCTGCGGAAATACCGGCACAGAAAACCATTGCAACATTTAAGAGGAACATTTTCATTATTATTGAATTAATTTTTTAAATTTCCTTTTTCAAATTATGAAAATTTCTACGCCTACAAAATGTATATGATTCAAATCAGTAGGGAAAAATCCATGCAACAATTTGATTCCTATCCGTAATCAGAACAAGTATGAATCCTACTAACGAACTCTTCAATCTTGTTAAATCATTAAGCAGCAGCGAGAAGAGATACTTCAAGTTGAATACTTCTCTCCAGAAGGGAAGCAAAATTTATATCAGATTATTTGAAGTCCTCGACGCGCAGAAAACTTATGATGAAAAATCATTCAGAGAAAAAAATAAGAATGAAAACTTTATAAGGAACTTTAACTTCAACAAGAATTATCTATCCAGACTCATCTACAAGAGTCTACAGCATTATGAAAACGAAAATTCCTTTGATGCAAAATTGTTCGGGCTCTTGTGCAAGAGCAGGTCACTGTTTGACAAGGCTCTCTACAGTCAGTATTTTAAATCCGTGCGGCATGGAAAAAAGCTTGCCGAAGAACATGAGAAGTTTACATATCTTTTGGAATTCCTTGAACTCGGCCGTCAGCTTGCAAGAAAGGAAGATCTGCCGAAATTGGATATCGGCAAACTCTATGACAAGGAAATTGAGGTCATTGAGAAAATGAGAAACATAAATTTTTTCAAGAGAATTGTTTCAGAGTTATTGAAAATGAAGCGACTCGATGGAATTGCAAGAAGTAAAGAATCCATAGAATCTGTATCCCTGATTATGGATGAAACTCGTGCAAAGGAGAAAATCAGACCGATGTCTTTAATAGCGAAAGAAAGATATTATTTTGCCGAAACTATTGCATTGGAAATATGCGGAAATTTTGAAGAATCATTTTCTTTTCACCGGAAAAGATTTAAACTCATTTCAGATAACGCGAAAGTCTTTGAGAAATTTATAATGGACAACAAGCGCGAGGCACTGCTTTCGCTTATCATCGCAGCAATATCAGCAGGAAAATTTTCTTCCGCGGAGAAACTTCACAGACAATATCTTCTGAATGTTTCGACTTTGAATGACAGAGTAAATTCTGAATTGATTGAAGAATTGAAAATGCTGCACCGCGAGTTGGATAAGATTTCCGGAAAGTTTAACTCCTGCATCACGGAAAAATTTCTTCATCGCTGTAAGGACAAACTGAATATAGATACTTTCAATCAGATGCAGTATGATCTCACAAGAGTTCTTTTTGTTACCGGTGAGTTCGAGAATGCATTAAAGGTGATCAATGCTATCTTTGATTCTAAGTATCTGAAATATACTCCTTACCTGGAGCCTTATGTGAGAATGCTGAATCTTCTTATTCACTATGAACTTGGAAATTTCACTCTCCTGAAGTATCTTATTTCATCAACTGAAAAATTTTTGAAGTCCAGGAAAAAACTTTATAAGACTGAAACTCTTTTGCTTGAATTCCTGAAAAGGACACCGAAAAGAGAAAAGTCAGACAATGATAAAAAATTGTATTTTGTGAACTTGAAAAAAGCCATCGCCAAAATTTCAACTAACAAGTTTGAAAGTAACGGAATTCAGTTTTTAAGCATTGATAAATGGATTCAAAATACTCACACACATGAATAACCGCTGGACACTGGAAGGAAAGAAGGCGCTCATCACGGGAGCAACCAGGGGAATCGGCAAAGCTGTTGCGGGAGAGTTTCTGAATCTTGGAGCAGAAGTGTTTCTGATTTCACGAAATGAATCCGACATAAAAAACCTGACACGCGAATATTCAGAATTTGGCAAACGGGCAGGCGGAATGAAATGTGATGTGACAGATAAAGATGACCGGGAAAAACTGTTTGAAAAAATAAAATCTGATTGGAAGAGTCTGGACATACTTGTCAATAACGCCGGGACCAATACCAGAAAGAGAACTCTGGAAAATTCGGAAAAAGATTTTGATGAGCTTTTGAATCTGAATTTGAAATCTGCATTTGAACTATCTAAAATGTTTCATCCGTTACTGAAAAAATCCGGCAATGCATCAATCATAAACATAACATCAGTTGCAGGAATTGTTTCAGTTGGAACAGGCTCGCCTTATGCAATTTCCAAAGCAGCACTTAATCAGCTCACAAAGTATCTGTCTGTGGAATGGGCAGACGATGGAATCCGCGTCAATGCGGTTGCTCCCTGGTATATCAAAACTCCTTTGAGTGGACCGGTAATGAATGATCCGAAGAAATTAAATCTGATATTGTCACGGACTCCAATGAAGAGAATCGGAGAGCCATCTGAAGTAGCCGCTGCTGCAGCATTTCTTTGCATGGATGCAGCTTCATATATTACGGGTGAATGCCTTGCTGTTGATGGAGGATTCCTGAAGTATGGACTTTAAAAGGAGTATATTGATTTATGAGTGGTGTTCTGATTTGAGATTCTGATACAGGTCGGCAGAGATGTGTTATGAACTGAACTTTCTCACTTCCTCATTGTTGTCAAGCTCCTGAACTTTCCCAATCAGGCTTTCAACTACTTCCTGCTCGCTTCTAAAAGTTATCGTATCAAATTGGTCGCTTAATCTTAATGCATGAACCTTATCCAAAACCGGAAGTTGAATGTTGTTGTCTTTTACTCTTTCTTCAAAGTCTTTTCTGAATTTCCTGATAGTCCATTTCACGGGCCAGGCAGCGGCATCACCCAAAGCACAGATAGTATTTCCTTCTATGTTTTCTGCAACTGAAATCAACAAGTCAAGATCACTCGACCTTCCGTTTCCATCCAGAATTCTGTTAAGTACCTTAAGCATCCATCCCGTACCTTCACGACAGGGCGTACATTGACCGCATGATTCGTGATAATAAAATTTCGTTATCCTTGTCAGAACTTTTACAATATCCGTCGTCTCATCCATGACAATTACGCCTGCAGTTCCAATTCCCGATCCGATTGCTTTGAGACTTTCGGCATCCATCTTCATTGTCTGGCACTCCTCGACTGTAAGAGGCGGCATTGAAGAACCGCCGGGTATAACCATCTTAATTTTTCTGCCGCCTGTAACTCCGCCACAGTAATCATTAATTAATTCCATCAATGGAAAACCTGTAGGAAGTTCATACACCCCCGGTTTATTTACATGACCGCTTACATTAAACAGCAAAGTGCCGGGATGTTTGGGCTCTCCTATTTTGCTGAACCATTCACCGCCCTTATTTATGATTTCGGGGACATTGGCAAGTGTTTCGATATTATTTATCGTAGTCGGACAACCCCACAAACCAACAGCAGCAGGAAAAGGAGGCTTGACGCGGGGATATCCGCGTTTGCCTTCCAGCGAATTCATCAGTGAAGATTCCTCACCGCAGATGTATGCCCCTCCGCCCTTATGAACATACATATCAATAGATACATTTGTGCCGAAAATATTTTTGCCGATGAATCCTCTTTTGTATGCATCTGCAATACTCTCTTCCATGATGTTAATCCATTTCCAATATTCACCTCTTATATAAACATAAGCCGCGCTTGCACCAATGGCATGGGCAGCAATCAACGCCCCTTCGATAAACTGATGAGGATTCTTTTCAAATATTTCCCTGTCTTTGAAACTTCCCGGTTCGCTTTCATCACCATTGCAGCAAAGATATTTCTTTTTCTCCGTAGTCTTCGGCATGAATGACCATTTAAGTCCCGTTGAAAAGCACGCTCCGCCTCTACCTCTCAATCCGGATTTTTTTACCTCCTCAATTATCTGATCAGTTGTCAATTCCGTGAGACATTTCTTCAACGCTGTGTATCCGCCATTGGCAAGATAAACATCTATTTTGTCCAGACCCGGAATGTCTTTTAATATAATTTTTTCCAATGCAGTGATTTAACTTTTGTTTTTCAATTCTTCAATTAGTTTGTCCACTTTTTCCGTCGTGAGATTTTCATGGTATTCTTTGTTGTTTAGCTGAAGCATCGGTGCAGTTGCACAGCTTCCAAGACATTCAACTTCCTCAAAAGAAAACAATCCATCTGCAGATACTTCTTTGCTCTTTACATTCAGCTTCTTTGAAATGTGATTGTAAATTTCGTAACCGCCGCGGATCATGCATGAAACATTTGTGCAAACCTGAAAATGAAATTTACCGACGGGCTTTTTGAAATACTGTGTATAAAAACTCGCAACTCCGAGCACATGATCATGCGGAAGATTAAGAAGATCGCCGGCATATTTCATTGCTTCAACTGAAAGCCATCCGTACTTTTCCTGTATCATCCAGAGTACGGGCATGACGGCAGCCATTGATTTCGGATACTTTGATTTGTGATACTCTACCATCTTCAATTCATTCTCATCAAAGACAGGAGTATATGATTTGTCATTCATTATCTTTCAAAAAATATTTTCAAAAATTTCAGATACAAACATTCACATTTAACAACTATTTGTCTGCCTCTCCCATCACGGGATCTATGCTGCCGATTATTGCAACTGTGTCCGAAACCATGCATCCCTTTACCATTGCTCCCAGTGACTGGAGATTACAGAAACTTGGTGAGCGGATTTTCATTCTCCACGGATTGCCGCTCCCGTCGCTGATGATGTAAAATCCAAGTTCACCTTTTGAAGCTTCGACCGCCGAATACGATTCGCCTTTCGGAGGATTGGCGCCGAAATGAATAAGCATAAAATCATGGATGAGCTCTTCCATCTTAGTATATACCCTCTCCTTTTTTGGAAGTACTTTCTTTGGCTGCAGCGCATTGTGCGGACCCTTCGGAATCTTCTCAAGACATTGCTTAATAATCTTTGCCGACTCAATCATTTCTTCAACTCTGACATAATACCGGGCAAGACAATCGCTATCTGTATATGTTGGTATCTTAAAATCAAGTTTGTCATAAACAAGATAAGGTTCATCAATCCTTAAGTCTCTTTCAATTCCGCATGCCCGAAGCAGCGGACCCGTGAGTCCATACTGAATACAATCTTCCTTTGAAAAATATCCGATGCCTTCACAGCGAATAATGAAGATCTTATGCCGCTCGACTATGTCTCTCATTTCCTGGAGGTTTGCCCAAAACTGATCAACAAATTCCTTTGTTGCAGCAAGGCTTTCATCAGAAATATCTTGAGCAACACCACCAATCCGCGTGTATGTTGTTGTAAACCTCGCTCCGCAAATAACATCATACAGATCAAGAATTTTTTCTCTTTCTCTTATCGCCCACAAAAAAGGGGTTAAAGCGCCGACATCCATGATGAGAGCGCCAATCGCCAAGAGATGTGACTGAATCCTTGCAAGTTCCGCAATTATAACTCTTATATACTTGCCTCTTTCTGGAATTTCAAGATGAAGAAGTTTTTCAACTGCGAGTGCATAAGCAACATTGTTGGCCATCGGAGAAAGATAATCCAGTCTGTCGGTGTGAGGAATAAATTCATGATAGGTGCAAGCCTCTGCAAGTTTTTCATAACCGCGGTGAAGATATCCGAGTTCCGGTACGCATCTCATTACAGTCTCGCCGTCAAGACTGATTAGAAGTCGCAAGACACCGTGTGTTGCAGGATGCTGCGGACCCATGTTCAGCACCATTTCATTGTCGAGCGCATCATCAAATGTAGCGCTCATGTTTTCAGATTCAAGAGCCTCTAATATTTTTGAGCGTTTGCTGTCTGTCATTTTCTTCAGTAATAATTCTTGTCAATGAAAATTTCCCGGAAGTCTCAACATTTCAAATCGGATTTTGTCGGCGGATATTTGCATAGTCAGGTTTTAAATCATTTATTTATTTGGCAGCGGTATAGAGTCGGGAATTCCCATAAGCGGAAAGTCTTTTCGCAAAGGATAATACTCAAAGTTCTCCGGCATATACATTCTCCTCAAATCAGGATGATTAAGGAAAACAATTCCCATCATATCGTAAGCTTCCCTTTCATGCCAGTTCGCTGATTCCCAAACAGGAACCACGCTTTCCATTTCAGGCTTCTTTGAATCAAGTCTTATCTTAAGAAATATTCTCTCATTGTATTTTATTGATGTCAGGTTGTATATCATTTCGAAACGAAATTTCTTAACAAACCTGTCTACACTGACACCGTCAACTAGCGAATCAAATAACAACTCATTATCATTCTTGAGAATATCACATACCTTTAAGATATCGTCTTTGTCAACGTAAATTCCGGGAGTACCGTTTATGTCTGTAAATTCAACCCGGAAGTTTTGGAGTTTGCTTTTGAGAAGTTCGAGCTTTTCTGTATTCATGTATAATCAACTTACTTAATATTAAATTATTTTTAAATAACAAAAACCCCCCGTTGAAACAAGTTGAAACAAGTTGAAATAAGTTGAAACAAAGTCAGGCAAGTCTCAAATAAAAAAAAAGCCCGCAACAAATAAAGTTGCGGGCAAATGATCTGTAAGACCTGCAGCTGAAGATTTTATTTTATAAGCTGCATCTTCTTGGTCTCTGTATAATAGTCCGTTTCAAGTCTGTAAAAATATGTTCCGCTTGATAATGATGATCCGTTAAAGTCGGCCTGATAAGAACCTGCAGGTTTGTGCCCTTCAAAAATGTTTTGAACAACCTGTCCGAGCGAATTATAAATTGTCAATTTTACATTTGTACTCTTCGCAAGATCAAAATTTATTTTTGTAACAGGATTGAATGGATTGGGATAATTTTGCTTAAGGGAAAATTCAGCAGGAATATTTGTTCCCAGTGAGGTTATGCCAACTGTTCCCTGGTATACAACATCATCAAGCTGCACATAATATCCGTTGACTGAAACATCCATGTAATATCTGAATCCTATAAAAATATTTTGTCCTGCATAAGGCGCAAGGTCAACATAGTATTGCTGAAACAGTCCGTAAGTAGAGCCTACAGGAAATGGTATATTCTGATTATAGTTTCCGGGACTTGAAAGAAATCCTGCGGGTGTAGAATCAGAACCTGTTGTAACCCACATCTGAACGCTGTCACTGAAAGAACTTGAACCTCCGGTAAGATAAAAACTAAACAGCGCATCTGAAGGAACATTCTTAAGTCTTTGAGTTACAAGCCATGCATCAGTAAGACCCGAAGTTTGACCGCACCACCAGCTGGCTCCGATAGATTTCGTTCCTCCATGCACTACCGAAAGGCTCGATGCCAGTCCCGGCAGAGATGAACCTACGGTTCTTACTGTCCAGTTCCAGACAGGGTCAATTGTGTCCTGAACAGAGTTATTGTAATTTGCCCAGCCGGCAGGCAAAGTCAGACTGTCGTTTGACTCAAATCCCTGCGACCATATAACGGGTTGTGAAGTTGCAATTCCTGATACGATGAAAAGGGAAATTAAAGCTAAGTAGAGTGTCTTCATGTCTTCTCCTAATTTAATTTTAGTGTATTGAAAAATTGAGTTTAATTAATTGAAAAAGTCCCTTCTTTTCCGGACATTATTTTTTCCTGAAGCTTCATTAAAGCATTGAGAAGATTGTCCGGTCTCGGAGGACAACCTGCTACATATATGTCAACCGGAAGAAACAGGTCAATTCCCTGTACGACGGAATAAGTTCTGTACATGCCGCCGCTTGATGTGCACGCTCCCATTGCTATTACCCATTTGGGGTCCGGCATCTGATCATAAATCTTTCTGACAACTGTTGCCATTTTATATGTCGTAGTTCCTGCAACTATCATTACATCAGATTGTCTCGGCGAAAATCTGAACACTTCGCTTCCGAATCTCGATATGTCAAACCTCGGACCTGCCGCTGCCATCATCTCAATTGCACAGCAGGAAATCCCCATTGGCATTGGCCACAGAGCATTCTTGCGAGCCCATTTTATAAGGTCATCTATTTTCGACGTTATGAAACCATCCGTTGATAACTTTTCTTCTAATCCCATTGTAATGCCTTTTTCTTTATTATATAAATGTAACCAACAAGTAATATTAAGATAAACACCATTGCGCTTATAAAAGAATAAACCATTGAAACTTTATCAAGGTTCAAAAATGAAACAGCCCATGGATACAGGAAGACGACTTCAATATCAAAAAGTATGAATAAAACCGATACCATGTAAAATTTTATGGAAAACCTGTCGCGCGCAGAACCAATCGGTTCCACACCACTTTCGTATGTAGAAAGCTTCTCCTTACTCGGCCTTGAAGGTCCAAATAAAGTCGAAGCAAAAATGCTGACTGCTGCAAACAATACCGAGATGGTCAGTATGAGAAATATTGGAATATATGAATCTATCATTGAAGCAAATATAGATTTTTTTTATTATAATTTTAATGAAAAATTTATTTTTGCATTTTGAAATTTTTCGCTGGTGCTCCTGCTGTTTCCTGTTCTTGCCATTCATTTTTAATGGTAAATCATGCTTAAATCAAGTGTGGAAAAAATACCGAATTGAATGTAGAGAATGGGGACTTAGAAAAAATGGACTGATATATTATTTAAATATTCGATATTTTTAATGGTATAAGTTTTGTACATAAAGAATTAAGACAATGAACTTTCAACACCTGAAATATTATATTCTACTTGCATCGGGGTTAATTTGGTTCTCCTGTACAAAGGAGGTTCCTCCGGAATTGCAGAACAAGCAGAAGCAGCAAACCGAACAGCAGATGCCGGATGATTCAATTCACAAAAAGTTTATGAATCCACACGGCGAAAGCACAGGAAGTGAATCTGAATCAAAATCCAACGGGAAGTACGAGGCGGATCCGGATGAAAAGGCAGTTGTTCTGACGAAAGAAGCTGATGAGGCGGATTCGAAATTCAAGAAATCTAAATCGGAAGCAGATAAAGAGGAATGTATAGAAAAGCAAATGCTCGCCGCAAACTACCTTATGTTCGAATCTGAACTCCCGCCCCGCGAAAAATATAAACCTGCACTTTACAGGTACAGGAGAGTTCTTGAAATTGATCCTGGTAATAAGGAAGCGCTCGCAAATAAGAATCAAATTGAAGAAATATATAAATCAATGGGGAAACCAATTCCTTAAGAAATCAATTATAGGTTTATAAAAAAATAATCTAATGAAAAAGTCAACAATCATAGGCATTATCATAATATTAATTTTCATTGTTGTCGGTTATATGTCTTTCTCCGAAAGCAAAATCGAATACAGCAATTTCAAAGATGCATCTGCAACCCAAAGGAAGTGCCAGGTAAAGGGTGTCTGGCTGAAAGACAAGGATTCTAAATTTGATGCTTCATCAAATCAGTTTGTGTTCTATATGAAAGATGACAGCAACGGAGAAATGAAAGTCGTACTTGACGGAGCAAAGCCGAACAACTTTGAGATGGCAGAATCAATTGTCGCAAAAGGAAAGATTAAGGATGGATATTTTCACGCGACAGAAGTTCTGACCAAGTGTCCTTCAAAATATGAAGGAAAAGGAGAGGACATTCATAAGAGTGGAACAAAAGGTTTGTAAGATTCATAAGTTGTAAAATTTTGAAAAAGTTAGTGTCAGATAATTATAAAATAAATTTAGAATGGGACCGTTATTAGTTTACGTTGGTTTCGTTTCGGCTTTTATATCGTTCATTCTTTATGTGCTTGTCAGCAAAGGCAAGATTAAACTGATAAAACCGGGAAGATTCTTTTTTCATGTTGCATCTACAATGACCATTGCTTCGGCAGGGTTTTTTCTCTATCTCATTATTTCTCACCAGTTTCAATACACATACGTCTGGGAAAACAGTTCTCGTGAACTTCCCATAAACCTGCTGATATCAACATTTTATGCGGGTCAGGAAGGAAGTTTTCACCTCTGGGCTTTCCTGACTTCGGTGCTCGGAATATTTCTCTTGTCATACCTCATCAAGCGTGATCATGAAGTTCATACCAACAAGGAAAAGTTTGAACCGCTTGTTATGTGTGTCTTTACTCTTATCCAGTCGTTTCTGCTGGTGATAATGATTATAAAATCTCCATATAAGCTTGTATGGGAATCATTTCCGAATGATGCTGCCATAGGATTCATTCCCGAAGATGGAAGAGGTCTTAACCCGCTGCTTCAGAATTTCTGGATGACTATTCATCCGCCGATTCTGTTCACGGGATTTACATCTCTCGCGGTTCCGTTTTGCTTTGCTGTTGCAGCACTGATAAAAAATGAATATACGCGCTGGCTAAAGTTATCGTTGCCATGGACACTCTTTGGCGGAATGATATTGGGACTTGGAATTATGCTTGGAGGTTTCTGGGCTTACGGCGTCCTTGGATGGGGCGGATACTGGGGATGGGATCCAGTTGAAAACTCTTCATTCGTACCGTGGATAATCATAGTTGCAGCAATACACTCCATGGTTGCAGAAGAAAGAACCGGCAAATTCAAGAAGACGAGTCTTATACTTTGTTTGCTTGCGTATGTACTTGTTTTGTACTCTACTTTCCTGACAAGAAGCGGAATACTCGGAGATGCATCCGTGCATTCATTCGTTGATCCGGGTCATGAAGTTTATATCTTCCTCGTTGTTTTTCTTTCTCTCTTCGGAGCCGGAGGAATCGGTCTGATTCTTTACAGACTTAAAAGTTTAAGAAGTTCCGGCACTGAACATACTTCTCTGCTTTCGCGGGAATCGGCAATGTTTGTTGGCTCTATTACTCTTATTGCTGCTGCTTTGGTCATAGCTGTTGGAACAAGCTGGCCAATACTTTCCAAAGGAACGGTTGATCCTGCTTTTTACAATAAAATGAATCTTCCTCTTGCAATTTTAATTACTGTGATTAACGGCATCAGCATACTTTTTGCATGGAAGCATACTGAAGAGAAGAGATTCATTGCGAGTTTGTTTGCACCACTGCTCATTGCAGGAGTAGTTACAATTGCTCTTGTAATATTTGCAGTTCATGATCTGCTCATCGCGGTATTCATAGCGACAACTTTATTTGCTTTAATTGTAAATGTAAAACTCGCTTTCAAATTATTTCTTAAGAACAAATATAAAGCCGGACCTTATATTGCACATCTTGGTCTTATGGTTCTTTTTCTTGGAATTATCGGTAGTTCAAAATATTCAGAAGAAGAAAATATTTCCCTTCCACTGAATGAACCAAAGGAGGCTCTGGGCTACAAATTGACATATAAAGGAGCTTCGCCAATCAAAGGAGACGAAGACAAATATCATTTCAATGTCGTAGTCGAAAAGGACGGAAAGGGATTTCTGCTTCAACCTGTCATGTATTACAGCGAATATTCAAAGGGCGTAATGAAAAATCCTGACATAGCAAATCTCATTACGAAGGATGTTTACCTTTCGCCAATGTCACTTGAAGTTCCTGAAGAATTTACGGAACAGGATGTTCATTCCTTTACTAAAGGTGAGGCGCATCAAGTCGGAGATTTGAGAATAAAGTTTGTTGATTTCGACAGATCTAAATTCGATCAGGAAGCTATGAAGGAAGGCCGTGAAACAATTATCGGCGCAACACTTGAAATTGAATCGGAAGGAAAAAAAGAAACTGTTGTGGCGGAACAATTCATGGCTAACGGCGAGACCCGAAGAATTCCTTTGAAGCTAAGCAACAACGATCATTACACTTTATATCTTGCAAAGATTAACGTTGCAGGAGAATCTACCGTTGATGTTGCCGTTGTTGATGAATCTGCTCCGAAGCCGGATCAAAGTCCTGAAACATTTGTGCTCACCGCAAGCGTTAAGCCATTCATCAATTTTGTATGGGGCGGAACAATAGTAATGGTATTGGGATTCTTTTATTCACTGATGAGCAGGTACAAAAATTTTAAGAAAGAAAAATCCGGAGATGGAAAGATTTTGCATAAGCACAATCTTCATAATAGCAACGGAAACGGGAAGCCCGAAAGTGCAAAAGCAAAACATATCTGAAAAGCATTCTCCGTAAGTTGCATTTGCAATAGCTTGATGTTTTTATGATTCTCCGGTGTTTGAATCCGGGGCACACGTTTTTTCAAAGCATTTCGAATTCATCAGACAGGTTTTGATACTATGCAGGTTACAGATCAAAAGAAGAGAGCCGCATCAATCTCGCTGATCATAGGAACGCTGATGTTTGCCGGAAAGATCAGCGCCTACTTAATTACCAATTCTTCCGCAATCCTTTCGGATGCCCTCGAGTCAATTGTTCATATAATTGCAACTGCATTTGTATTCTACAGTCTCTACTTATCCTTAAGACCCCCCAATAAATTTTATCCATTCGGCTATGGCAAGATTGAATATTTTTCTGCAGGCTTTGAGGGCGCTTTGATTATCGTTGCCGCGATTTCAATTATTTATTACGCCGTACACGACATCATCACGGGGTCACCGCTTAAGAGTCTTGATATAGGCGCATTGATAATTTTTCTTGCCAGCGTAATAAATCTGGTCCTTGGATTTTATTTAATCCGCACCGGTAGAAAGACCAACAGCCTGATTCTGGTTGCAGATGGAAAGCACGTCCTTACCGACAGCTACACAAGCATTGGAGTCATGATAGGAATAATAATCGTTATGATGACCGGCATCAAAATTATAGATCCGATCGTTGCAATTCTTGTCGCGGTGAATATAATTTTTACGGGTAAGAGTCTCATTTCTAAATCATACGAAGGATTGATGAACAGAAGTGAGTTTGAAATCATTGACAAGATTGCTGCAACACTTGAGGAAAAGAAGGCTTTCAATAAAGACTGGATTGACATTCACAGATTCCGGTACTGGAAATCCGGAGAAAATTACTTTATACAGTTTCATCTTATTGTGCCCTATTATCTTGACATAAAACATGCGCATGAGTATAACGAAAAAATTGACAATGAAATCAATAATGCTTTTGAACATGAACATGTGGAGGTAATGCTTCATTTTGATTACTGCAACAAATCATATTGCAGCCGGTGCAGAAAAGATGATTGTTCGGTTAGGGGTTCGAAATTTACAGATGATGTAAAATGGGATGCAATGAAAATTGTTTCCTTATCCTCTTTTCAAACATGAGTGCATGCTCGCTTAAATAAATACTTTAACTTACGATATTGAGATGAATACGAAAATTAACCTTCCCCAATTGATGAAAGCGATGGTGCTTGAAAAACAGAGAACAGAACTTGTGCTGAAAGAGATTCCTGTTCCCGATTATAAGAACAAAATTCTGGTAAAGGTTATTGCTTGCGGAATATGCAGAACTGATTTGCATGTTATTGACGGAGATCTGAAATTTCCAAAACTTCCGCTGATTCCCGGTCATGAAATAATCGGTGAAGTAGTTAAGGAAAATGAAGATTCACATTTGAAAGCAGGTCAACTCGTAGGAATTCCATGGCTCGGTTATACTTGTGGCAAATGTATTTATTGTTTGAGGGGAATGGAAAATCTGTGTGAGAATGCTCTGTTCACCGGATATACTCTTGATGGAGGCTATGCACAGTATGTCGCGGCATTTGAACAATTCTGTTTTCCACTGCCTGAGAATTTCAGCGACAGTTCGATGGCTCCTTTGCTTTGTGCGGGTCTGATCGGATACCGTTCCTATGCTATGACAGGTGATGATGTAAAGAACATTGGTATCTACGGCTTTGGTGCAGCGGCTCATATTGTTATTCAGGTTGGACTTCATCATGGAAAGAATATTTATGCGTTTACAAAAGACGGAGATGAAAACTCGCAGGCTTTTGCAAAACATCTTGGTGCTGTCTGGTCAGGCGGATCTTCGCAAACTCCACCGCTCAAACTTGATGCAGCAATTATCTACGCGCCTGTGGGAGAACTGATTCCAAAGGCTCTCAAAGATATTGATAAAGGAAGAACTGTTGTCTGCGGTGGAATTCACATGAGCGACATTCCGTCATTCCCATACAAAATTTTGTGGGAAGAGAGAAATGTAAAATCAGTTGCAAACCTTACCCGCAGAGATGCTGTTGAATTTTTGAAGATTGCCGAAGAAATCGGAATAAGAACCGAAACGGAAGTATTCCGACTTGAAGAAGCAAACAAAGCAATTGCATTGCTCCGGCAAGGTAAAATAAAAGGCGCAGCTGTTCTGGAATTAAACTAGTTTTTTCTGCGCATGACAGGCAGAACATTTCATCACTTATCTTGATCTAATAGCGAAAGAATCTTTCTATCACAAAAATTTCTTACCTCTCTATTCTCAATTCCTACAGACCAAACATGTTCATCCCTAAACTCTTGATTCAGATTGGTTACACAAATAGCAACTTGTTTTTTTTGATACGACTTTGATTGATTCATTATTGAACATTAAAGTTCACAACGCCATTGACATGTTTTTCCGGCGCATAAATCGTTCCCGATTGATCAATGACAATGCCATGACATTGGTAGCAAGTATTAATTGTATAATTAGAAAAGTGCGGATGGAAAAAATTTCCTGTTGGCAGAGGATTCGGATTTCCGGTTACAGGATCTCCATGACATGAACCGCATCTTACGCTTTCCCGTCTTGTCCACTCCGGAGCCGCATTTTGATTACCATCTTTGAAATAACCATGGCAGTATGTATTTGCACAAGTAGCGTTGTTCCTCTCCCAGACAGGATCAGGGATATATTCTCCTCCGGGAAAAGTCGTTACAGTCCGTGAAATTGCTCCAAAATTAATTTCTGCTCTTCCATCGGGATTGCTTCCGATATGATTTGGATCACTGAATCCGTTTATTGGCGTGTGACAATCTTCGCATTCGAGCATCCGTGAATATTTTGTCGAATCAAGGTGATAAATGTGAACACCGACACCAATATCTGAAATACTGTTAGAGCCATTGAGAGCTTTCGGCGGATTACTATGTCCTGAAGTCCCACCGTGGCAAAGCCTGCAATTCTGCGGTCCTCCATTGGAAGTATGACAGGTAAGGCAACTGGATCCCGTATTTCCTCCTGCGTAATTTGCACCGTGGCAGCTTTTGCATTGTTCAAGATTCCATGCCTTGTTATCATAAATATATTTCCCGTGGAAATTATTTGAACTCTCATCAGACCATCCCGACGGATGCAGTCCAATATCCGGAGCAAGTCCGAGATCCCCTTCAAGTTTACTGCAGCCCTCATAAATCAATGCGGCTGCTATTACAGCAAAGAAACTCAAATAATAAATTGTAATCTTTTTCATATAGAAAAATATTTATTTTATTTCATTGCAATTTGAACTGTCATCATTTTCCGTGACAATATCCGCAGAAGCCAACACCTTTTACGCCGTCGAATCTTGCATTTGCATCGGTATGACATGTATAGCAAACAGCCCCCTGCGTATCATGCCACAAGCCTTTCTCATCGTGAAGGAATCCGCTCTCATGAGTCCTTGGATTTGTTCCTTTGATACCGTCACTGTCAAAGTGACACTTTACGCAAGCAGGATCTCTTCCTTCGACATCATGACATGACTGACACGATTCAATATCTCTCCTGGCAAGTTCGGAATGAAGTCCACCTCCCGTATTAACTCCCATAGTTGTAAAATCAGGCTGACGGTGACTTTGCGGAGCGAAGCCTGTCAAAAGATCTCCACCGTTCTGATGACAAGAGGAGCAGAATGTAACAGGATCATGACAGGTCTTACATTCAAAACTTTTTTGATTTGCATCAAGCCCATGCGTAAATTTATAATTTATGTTGTGAGCAGTTGTCAGCTTTTGCAAATCACCTCTGTCAATCCTTGTTGCACCTTCTTTGGTATAGTATGGAGCATAGAAATTTTCCGCCTTGTTCTCACCATTATACTTGAGCGGACTGTGACAGGTCTGGCAGAAATTGTCGCTGTGACACATCATACAGTTATTCTTCGACGAAACCCCGGACACTGTTATTGATTTATGTTCATTGAGAAAGTTGGATTTGTTGTGTGTCTTCGGAACAAGGTTCGTCAGATTACTGTGACACGATTCACAATTGTTGGGTGCTTTCTCATTATTGTGACAACTGTAACAGCTTTCCATTTCAGGAAAAGATTCTTTGCTTTCCTTTGCAAACTTTACTTTCTCCAGTTCTTTATGACAATCAGTACATTTTTTTCCCTGCGACAAATGCTGCTTGTGAGAAAAATTTAGTTCGCTGTCGGTCGCTTTGAATTTCTTATAGACACCTTCATAGTGACAGAGATTGCATTTCTTCTCATCTTTCACATCGTGACAGCCGGAGCAATCTTTCATCTTCGGATTGAGATTGTCCTTTGATGAAATTGATGTCAGCGCTGCCGCATGGCATTCTTCACACTTGGCTCCTGCATCGGCTATGTGAAGTTTATGATCAAACTTAATAACTTTGCTGTTATCATTTATCCTCGCGCCGGCTGACTCAAAAAAATTTTTTTTCTTAATGCCTTCATTTTTCACTCTTACAAAGTAAGCCGTCGAAGAGAGAAATATGATCAGGCAACCGATCAGCAGAAAATAGAATTTAATAATTTTCATGCAACATGAATTTTAGAATTTTGTAAAGAGCCAATAATTTAATCCCACCAAAATGCGTGAGTCGTAATTATATATCCTGTTCGTTATGAGCTGTCCCTGAACATCAACGCTGAATTGCGTACTTGGACGATAGACTAACCCGAGCATTGCTGAAAATGCACCCTCCCTGTCAGATGAAAAATCACCGATGCTGTACGTTGAGTAATTCAGATTTACATTGGCTGACAATGTCGGTCTTAACAACGGGAATGAAACGTATCCAAATGCACCGTCAGACTCGCCTGCATATCCCGTGTATTTCACATACGCCAGGCTGAAACTCGAACCGCTAACTCCTGCCTGTATCTTCAGCGAATTATCATCGGTGTAAATGACATCCGACACCCCCGCGGAAAAATTTATTCCGTCACTTGTAGTATAGTCAATGCTGCCTCCCACTTCCTGAAAATGCCTGTGTTCAAAAGTCCAGAAGATTGTATTATAGCTAATCTGCGGCTCCCTGTATTGATACATTGCAGTGAGCCTCAAGCCATTTGTCAGATCTACACCTGCATTGAATTCTCCTCTGTAAAAGACTTTATTATTTAAATCATAGTACGCCTTTGCATAGAAGCTGTGCTTGTTCAAATAAGAATAATTCAAATCGAGTCCTATCAGTTGATCGGCAGGAGAGTCAACATCAATCGTAACTTCCCTTGTATTCATCAGACTGTCTAAACGCAATGCCGTATATGGTTGAGGCTTTCTGTGCCTGTTGGTATAACTTACAATCGCAGTCATCCCCCTCACTCCATAATATCCGAACATGCCTCCAAACATGTAATTGTCTCCAACATCCGGATAATTTCTGAAATCATAATTATATGGAACAAGAGATCCGCCATAAGCGCTGAACTGATATTCTTTATATTTACCGGCCTTCACTTTCAGATTCAAACCATCAACAGGACCTTTACCGACACCTGCAAACAAATACTGTCTTCCAAGTTTCACATCAACTGCATTCCACAAATTTGATCCGGTAAGATATAAATTATAAAACCTGTAATTAAATCCTCCGTCAATTTTGTGAAATACATCCTCTTCGGTTTGAATCAGAGTATTGAAGCTCCACTGCTTTTGCTTCAGTTCAAGCAAGACATTTTGATATCCTCGCATGTGTGCAGTCTTAACATCACTGTTAATACTGTCACCCCGCTCCCAACCGTAAAAATACGTACTCAATCTCAAATTCAAAGATTGGGCATAGCTCACCGAACTGAAAATAATTACTATTGTCAGAATGCGAATAAATGTTTTCATGGCTGAAAAATTATTCTTTTGGTTTTGAGTGTTTTATCTTTTCCCAATAGCTGTCATAACTGAAGCCTTTGAATGTCGGACTTTCAGAATTATGACAATGTGTACAAAATGCCTCTTTCTCTGTATGAACAACAAGCCCCATTTCCATTGCCTTCGACTTGTCTTTCATCACTGAAAGCTTCTTGTATTCTGACCCCGGACCGTGACAGGTTTCGCACTGAACGCCTTGAGTCTTGTCGAATGTATCTTCGAACTCGCTCGGCGACATGTCTTTGCCAAGAACGTGACATTTCAGACATTCAGGCGTTTCTGCTGCTGCAGTCTTGAATCCTTTTGAAGTTGCAATACTGTCTGCAACAGGAGTCTGAAGATCTTTAAATGCCTGCGAGTGCTTTGAGTTCTGCCATATAGACAACTGGCTGCCCTGTGCCTCTGTCTTATGACATGCACCAACACAGGTTGTCACTCCGACATATTTGGGCTCCGACTGGGATTTAATCGGAATACTGTTGCTCATTATCATAAAAAGAATAATGAACAAGACAGAAATCGAAATTGCGATTTTCTTTTTCATGCGGGTAAGTTTTTAAGTTAGTTAGGGATACTATCTCAAATGGTATCTCTAAAATAACAAATTATTTTTCCAATCTATATTTAAATTTACTGAATCATTTTCTTAAGTTGCTTTCTCTTTTCTGTTAGAACAGAACTGATCAAATCGTAATTGTGTACATAGATACTCGGATAAGAACTAATCTGCGATACTATCTTCTTGATTTCTGCAAATTCACTCTTCTGCTCTTCATTAAGATTTGCCGTATTCATGTCCCTGATTATTTCATTGAGCTCATCCGTAAGTTTTTTCACTTCGCCTTTCCATTCTCCCATCATGTCAGAGTATGAAGCATCGTGACACTTTGCACAAATTTTATCGTCAGGCTTGTTTAAATTGTCCGCCGAAATGTGGCAGTCTATACATCCGGTACCTCCTTCTTTCATGAAGTCGGGCTGATTCTTGTTCAAATAACTCCCTTCATATACCTGCGTCTGGAAAGAATGACACTTTCCGCATGTCTCATTAGTCTTGTTCTTCGAATGATGACAGCTGTTGCAACTCTCTTTGTTAATGATCAGCTCGCCGTGATTATTCACATTTGAATGGCATCTTTCACATCCGACTTTGTTCTTCACTATATGAAGATTGTGAGAAAAATTCATTCCGAATTTCTTTAGTGAAATTTCCTGTATGCTGCCATGACAGCGATAGCATTCATTCGGAATCACGTCCGAACTTGATTTAAAATCCGGCAGTCCTGCCGATGATCCAATTATTGTCAGAGCTTCCTTCATCAGTCCGTAACTTCCAACCAGAAGCTTGTCTGCAAATTGAACGTTGTGAACGCTCTTGCCCACTTCGACAAGACGCAGATTATGGTAAGCTTCCTCAATCAGTTTTTCCGCATCTTCTCTTCGCGAACTTTCTGAATTTTTTACCAAAGAACTGACTGTATTGTAAATTGTTTGTATTGCCGCGAGTCTCTTAACTGTTGTTACTTCCCATTCTTTCACAAGTCTGTCATATCCCGGTCCATGACATTTTTCGCACGAGCTTCCTCTCGCCTTCGAAGTGCTTATATCCATCCTGTCTCTTTCGTGAAAAACATGACAGCCTTTGCAACTTATTCCATTTATAAACATTGAGCTCGGAGTTGCTTCAACATTAAATCCGTTTTCTCCGCTGAACAAACTAACCTGTGAAGAGTGCGCATTTGAGTGACAACTGTTACAGTCGGGCGATCCTGACGGATCAATCTTTTGTATCTTATGCTCAATTGAAGAATGACAGTTTATGCACGCCATGCTATGTTTGCTGATGTGTATCTTATGCATGAATTCAGTATCATCAAACTTGTCAAGTCTTTCCGTTTCAAAATGACATTGGAAACATCTTTCCTTTCCTACCTCTCCATTGCCTGATGTTACCACACTGTGGCATGAAGAACATTCTATTTTATTATCAACAACAGATGTATGATTATATCTCATGCCTGCAAGCATAACCTTCGGTTTCGAATCAAGCTTATGGCATGTTCTGCAGTCCGAGAGTTTTTCAAATTTATGCTCCGGATCGGATGACTTTTTGAAGTGACATGTGTTGCAGGTTGAAGGCGTTACTTCCATGTGAGTCCCCTGAACAATTTGCGAATGACAGCTTATGCATTTAAGTTTTTTGCCACGCTTCAGGTCTTCAAGGTGATGCTTGTGGCTGAATTCAATTCCCTTAAAATTATAAACAGAATCACTCAATGCTTGAGTCTCGTGACATCCGGATCTTGCGCAAGCATTGTCCGGAATTTCAGCCCAGGGCTTACGCTTCTTGTAAGTAAGTGAAACATAATTCACAATCTGAACCAATCCGTTCAACTTACCTTTAATCGTCCCCGATATTCCCGGCTCAAAATGACATTCGACACAATCAACTTTGTTGTGAGCCGATGTCCTCCAGCTCTGATAAAAAGTCTCCATGTAATGACACGAAGGACAGAACGAAGGTCTTGAAGTATATTCTGCTGCAAGAGAAAATAGAGCAACGAATACAAAAAGGTAAATGCCTGTAAAAAGTAAAAATCTTTTCCAGCCTCTTACATTTTTAAAAAATCTCTTTGCCTTCTTTTCTTTTGCTTCACTCATAAAATGTTTTGCTCAAAATACTTTTGTTCTGTGATTCTAAAATTTGTAACTTTAATGAATCTACGGAGCACCATCAATCTTTTTCTGTTCATCTGTAGTTTCAATGGTTTCAAGACTTTCTTCTGCAAGCACGTCTTTTCCTGCAAACTCAATTTCCTCAAGCTCTAAGGGATGTTCCTTCTCCATTTCTTCCTTCGTAAGATAACCTCTAAGCCACGTCTTGTTCATCGGATAAACATCCGGATTGAGAAATACAAAGTAGAAATGCCAAACAACAATCGCGAGCGAAGCAAGTATTGCTTCATAGTAATGTATAGCAGTTGCTATGTCCATCCCCGTGTTGCTGACATATTTGAAAAAAAAGTCCTTGAACCAGAGCATGAAGCCTGTTATTCCCATTATTACCGTTCCCCAGACTACTGCCCAGTATTCCATCTTTTCAATGTAGCTGAACATTCCAAACTTCGGTTTTTCTTTCTTCTTTCCTATCAGATAGAGATTCGAGTCCTTGAAATCAATAATGTCCTTTTTGCGGGGAAGAAAGTTTTTCAGCAATACTTTCCCTCTTTCGGTGAACAAAATGTAAATGAGATGATACAATGAGACAGCAATCAATACCACCGATGCAATCCTGTGAATTATTCCCCTCGTCTCGAATGCATCATTTCCTATTAATGCAGATATCCATCTTACCCACCACGCTTCGGGAAATTTCAATGCGAAACCTGTTATCACAAGTATTATGAAACTGGACAACAGGAAGAAATGCTGTATCCTTTCATTAAAATTCATCCGAAGATATGTTATCTCACTTTTCATTTTCTTTAACGGCAATCTTTTTCTTTCGGTAATCAAGTAAGTTATGTAATGTCATATAGCCTATTAGAGAAAAAATCAGGAATATATAAAATCTCGTAATCCAATAAACCCATGGTGAATCAGTTTCAGTATCCTCAAGATGAATTTTACTTGTAAATAAAATCTGTTCCGCTCCCGGGTGACATTTACCGCAAGTCTGCGGCAGATTCTTTTTATTGATCGTTGACAATGAATCATTTGACGGTCTTACATTATGATATCCGTGACAGCTTTCACAATTCGCTGCTTCTTTCAGACCTCCTCGTGTTGCAAGCCCGTGAAAACTTTCTTTGTAAGTCTCACTTACCTTTGTCGGGAGATCATTTCGTTCGATCATCTCAACAGAAGCATGACAGTTTGAACAAAGCTGAATCAGATCTCTTGACTTTGCAAGAGTGTCAGCATTTTGCTTTGTGATAATTCCATGATTGCCATGGCAGTTGTTGCAAGCCGGCGCGTCATTGTTTCCCTTAGAAACTCCTGTCTCATGAATGCTTCCTCTGTACTTGACATATTGATCACCATGGCATTCGGAACTTCCGCATGTATTGGCAATATTCTTCCTGCTAATCTTCGAATCCGGATTGTCTGCTTTTTCCATTTCATGAGCGCCATGGCAGTCCGAACAGGTTGGTGCCCGCAGTTCCCCTTTCTGCAATGCTTCATAATGAACACTTTTTTTGTAACCGCTGATCAACTCTTCCTCACCTTTATAATTTTTGTGCGGAATCTTTCCGTCCTTATGGCATTCAAGACACCTGTCTGCAATTTTTATTTTTGAAAACTCATCTGTCAGAAGAACCGATTTAATGTCATGCTCACCGTGACACGTTATACAGGTAGGGGCTTTCTCGTTGTTCTTAAGCAGCTCCTGACCATGTTTCGACTTTCTAAAATTTTGCACGACATCCGAATGACACTTGCCGCACGTTTCCATGAGCAATGCTCTGCTCGTTGATGATTTTGGATCATCCGGATTCTGAATCATGTGATTGCCGTGACAATCAACACATCCCGCTGCCTCTATTTCACCTTTCCTTATAGAAGCGTGAATGCTTGTCTTATACTTCGCTACAAACTTTGCCGAGCCTCTTTCTTCACCCGGAAACTTATTCTCGTCAAGATGACACTTCAGGCAACCCTCCGACTCAATTGAAAATTTGCTCGTGAGTATCTTATGCGCACCGTGACAATCGGTGCAAACAGGCGCATCGGTAACTCCATCTTTTAACACTGTCTGGTGAATGCTCCCTTTGAATTTCATTTTAGTTTCACTGTGACATTTTCCGCAAAGCGATACAACATTCTTTCTAGAAATTTTCATTGCGGAGTGCCCGCTTTCGTGGCAGCCGTCGCAACTGACATTATTCTTAGCATGAACACTTGTACTGAATGCAGCAACATTCTTATTTTTGTGACAACTCATGCAATTCGAGCTCTTCAATTCCTTTACCGGCTTGATATCATGTTTGGAATGACACTCAATACAGTTGACAGAAGAGTGCACGCTTGTTTCTAAACCTTCAAGATCATCATGGCAGCTTTTGCAGTCAACGCTTTGCGAAGTTTTCGTATGGGGAATTTCTTCAGCGTTATATTTTAAGTGACAGTCTTCACAATCAGCGCCGCCGTGTACAGATTTCAGGTAGTGTTCCTTATCAACGAACAGAGAAATCTTCTTTCCGTTCTTTTCCATTGCGAGATCCTTGTCCTCATGACATGACATGCAAGTTTCGGAATCTCCGGCATTGATAATTTCGAAACTTCCCGCAGTCAATGCTGCAATAATCGCAAGCACCACAAATGCCGTGACTATTATTATATTTTTCAATAACGAATTCAATCATCTATGCCCTGAATATTTCCTTCAATACCACCGCAAGCTCGCTTAACCTGAAAGGTTCGGAAATATATTTTACACCGTTATTTGTTTTGACACTTAGGTTAAGTGAAGGCAAACATACAATCGGCAAATGACAAAACTTCGCTTTGACCATTTCCCTTAATTCCAAATCAAGTTCGTCATCAAGAATTATGCAGTCAAAATTCAATTCGAGTTTTCCAAGAGAATCTTTATCAAGCGAACTGCCGCATTTATATGTTAGTTTATATTCTTCACCACTCAAACTCTTTTCTATGAGCCGGCAGATTTCCGACTGCGAACACAAAAGCAAAATTTTATGCTGAATCATTGGGAGTATTCTCTAAAATGGTTCTCCAAATATTATGCCATTTGAATCGCCCAATTCCATAGCAATTTTAAAGGAAATTAATGATGTCGAAAAGAAACTTTCCTGTGGTGTGGAATTTATCTACAAAGATGTGATGAAATTTTGAACTATTCCGGACTTAGGGGGTCAGTCCAGATTATACTCACGTATCTTTTTATACAGAGTCTTACGATCAATCCCGAGTATTTGAGATGCTTTGACTTTGTTCCAGTTGTTCTCCTCCAGAACCTTCTTAATGTACAGTCTTTCAATCTCCTCGAGACCGACATTATCAAAATTGTCCAATGAATTTTCTATCCTTTCATGACCCTGAAGAAATCTGAAACTATTTTTTCCAAGCTGATCAGATCCTGTTGCAATTGCTGCTCCTTCGATTACATTCTCAAGTTCACGAACATTTCCTTTCCAATCAAAATTAACCAATGCGTCAAGTGCTTGTGCGTCCATGCTAAATTTTCTTCCGAGCTTCTCTGAAATCTTTTTCAATATATAATCGGCAAGCAATGGAATGTCATCCCTCCTCTCGTTCAATGAAGGTATGTGAATTGTGACCGAACTGATTCTGTAATACAAATCTTCTCTGAATTTCTTTTGCTGAATCATCTCCTGCAGATTCTGATTTGTTGCCGAAATCAACCTTACATCAACCTTCTTAATCTTGTCGCTTCCCAGAGGTTTGATTTCCCAGTTCTCTATGACGCGAAGAAGTTTCGACTGCAGATGATACGGCATGTCCGCAATTTCATCAAGCAACAGGGTTCCTCCGTCTGCTTGTTCAAATACTCCCTTCTGATTTTCAATTGCTCCGGTGAATGCGCCTTTTACATGACCGAACAATTCACTCTCAAGCAGATTGTCCGGAATGGCACTGCAGTTAATAGCAACAAATGGCGAATCTTTTCTCGGTCCATTGAAATGTATTGCTCTTGATACAAGCTCTTTTCCTGTCCCGCTTTGACCTTCGACAAGAATGTTCACATTTGATTTTGCAACATTCATTATTGTTTCAAAAACTTTCTGCATCTTCCTGCTCTTTCCAACGATGTTGCTGAATGAATATGTCCCGGCAACTTTTGATTTCAAGTCTGTAAGCTGCCTGTTAAGTCTGATATGCTCGGATGCCTTCTGAACTTTGAGAACAAATTCTTCAGTATGAAAAGGTTTGCTGATGTAATCAAATGCGCCTGTCTTCATTGACTCGACTGCTGAACTTATGGATCCATATCCTGTAACCATAATGAATAGCGATTTTTCCGGCTTCAGTTTCAACAAATCAAATCCCGATACATCAGGCATCTGAAGATCAGAAACAATCAGATCATATTGACCCGATTCAACGAGTTCCTTTGCCTTGATACTGTTGTTTTCTTCGCATACGTCAAAACCTTTCCTTGCAAGAAATTTTTTCATGAGCTTTGTGGAATTAGGCTCATCATCAACAAGCAATATTTTTATGTCGTTATACATTTTGTTCTTGGAATTGCAAAAATGTTTTTTTTAATCTGATTCTATTCCGGATCATTAACTTTAATTCGTATTAATTAAAATTTATTGACTAATAAAATCTTAATCAACAGGCAGCTTAATTTCAAACGTTGTTCCTTTCCCTAAATGTGACTCTACTGAAATCTCTCCTTTGTGCTCATTAACTATTCTCTTGGCGATTGAAAGACCGAGTCCGGTTCCTTTTCCATAACCCTTTAGAGAAAAGAAGGGCGAAAAGATTTTATCGAGATTTTCTTTCGGAATCCCGCTTCCATTGTCGGTAACCTCGATAACGATTGATTTATCTTCTTGCCTGGTTTTAATTTTGATTTTCCCTTCTGCGGAAATTGCCTGAATGGAATTTGTTATAAGATTAGAAAGAAGCTCCATGATCTGGGATTTATCAATCTCAATTTCGGGAAGGTCTGTCTGAAGCTCCTTCTTAAATGATATCTTCTTGTGTTCAAGGATATATTTGGAGTCGGATAATACTTTATAAACAAGTTCATTAATGTCAGTCCTGCTTTTTTCCATGACAAACGGTCTGGAAAAATTTAAAAGATGTCTGATGGATTTTGTAATCCTTGTCGTCTCCTCTATGATTGTCTTGAGCTCCTCATATTCATTATCCCCCTGCTTTTTGTCAAGCAGAAGATAATCCGCATTCCCCGAAATTATGTTCAGCGGATTCGAAAGACTGTGTGCAATACTTGAGACGACTTCCCCTATCAGCGCAAGGTTCTCCTTTTCTCTCATTGCTTTCTGAAGTGATCTGATAAGTGTTATGTCTCTGATAATTCCGACCGATCCAATCCTGTTGTTGCTCTCATCAAAAACAGCAAATCTCGTAACACTGACATTTATTATTTTTCCTGATTTCGTCAGTCTTTCTGTTTCATGATTTGCAATGAAACCATTCATTTCAACCTGCGACAAGATATAATCTCTCTCACCTTTCTTAATCAACTCCTCGGGAATGAGAATTGAAAAATCTTTTCCTGTTGTCTCATCGCTTGTATATCCGAAGATGTTCTCTGCTCCCTTATTCCAAAGAAAGATTTTGAATTCGCGGTCAAGACCGATAATTGCATCGGGCGATTTGAGAATAATGTCAGAAAAGAATTTCTCATGGGCAGACTTTCCGGTCTTCATCAGATTAATCATTTCAAAGACCGACTTTTCCAGAACACCAATTATGCCGTTCAACTGATGCTCGGGAAAATCAAACTGTTGCCGTAACTGTTTTCTTAACTCTTCATTCTGCCGCTCAAATTCTTTTGTAACAATATTTTCCATTTATATCTCTTGGTCGTTGTTAAAGTTTTGTAATCAAAAGTAACCAATATGAAAATGATTTTAAATGAACAGAATCATACAGCAGGGACCGCTGCTTTCCAAATAGATTTATATACGAGAAGCTTTTCCCATGTGAACCTTGCATGAAAATTTTGTTGATTGATATTGTAGGGGAGATTCAATTTACCATCTCGTGAAAATGTCTCACGCAAAGGCAGCAAAGCTCGCAAAATTTTTGACAAAACTTTCAATACTTGAGATATTTTGGACCAATGTTTACAGAGTTACGATTGCCGTTTCACGATTGCCGATTGCCGTTTCACGATTGCCGATTGCCGTTTCACGATTGCCGATTGCCGTTTCACGATTGCCGATTGCCGTTTCACGATTGCCGTTTCACGTTTCACGTTTCACGATATTTGATTAATTTAGCAAACAAGTTTTTTGCAAAAAATTTTTTAGTCTATTGTCAAAGGTCGCGGTAATTATTCCTGCATCCGGATCGGGAAGCAGATTCGGCGGAAAGGTCCCCAAACAATTTCTGAAAATCCGGGGGAAAGAAATAATTGCCATGACAATTGAAAAGTTTGAAAGAAATAGAAGCGTTGACAGCATAGTAGTCACGGCAATGCCTGCATATTTCAAGATACTGAATGAAATAATCAAAAAGTATAAATTCAAGAAAGTAACAAACGTTGTAAGGGGAGGAAAGCGGCGTCAGGATTCGGTCTTTAATGCTTTGAGGATGCTGAAATGCAGCGCCGGCGACATTATACTGATACATGATGCAGTGAGGCCGCTTGTTACAAATTCCTTGATTTCCGGGATTATCAATTCAATAAGAAATTGCGATGCTGTCGTCCCGGGGCTGCCTGTACATGAGACAGTCAAACGAACTGACGACAGAAGCATTGTCTCTTCCACGATTGACAGAAAAAATCTTTGGCTTATACAAACTCCGCAGGCATTTAAATATTCTGTATTGAAAAAATCATTTGCAGTTGCATTAAACAAAAATTTTACGGGTACGGATGAATCGGCAATTGCGGAGATTGCAGGTTTCAAAGTAAGAGTAATCGAAGGCGAAAGAACAAACATTAAAATCACAACTAAAGATGATATTAAAATTTTCAGAAAGAAATAGGAATTGAAAAAGCAGGGAACAATAGTGCTTGAAAAACACTGCAGCAACATTCTGAAGGGAAATCCATTGAACGATCCGGAAGAAAGAACTTTCCCTGTATATCTTCCTCCTTCGTATTTTAGCTCTAAAAAAAAATATCCCGTAGTGTTTCTGCTTTCGGGATTTTCCGGAAAGGGAATTATGAATCTCAATGTGAGTTTTCTCTCGGAAAATATTCACGAGCGTCTCGACAGGCTGATTGCAACAAGATCAATGAAAGAAATGATTGTTGTCATGCCTGATTGCATGACCAAATACGGAGGAAGTCAATTCATCAATTCCTCTGCAACCGGAAAATATGAAGACTACATAGTAAAAGAACTTGTGCCGTTCATTGATAATAAATACAGGACGACGGGAGAACGCGCTGTTTGCGGGAAATCAAGCGGAGGATACGGAGCCGTAGTGCTTGCAATGCGCAATCCGGAAATATTTCGTGCGATGTGTTCCACTGCGGGCGATATGTATTTTGAATATTGTTACCAGCCCGATTTCCCGAAATTCATTACGGGAATCGCAAGCTATGGAAAAGGAGACAGGTCCGTTGTGAATTTCCTTAAACGCGAGCTTAATTTGAATCAGCCTAAGCCGAAATATTTTTTCGACATTATCAACATCATTGCAATGGCAAGTTGCTATTCGCCAAATCCTGAAGGTATTCAAACAAAGGGTTACAATTTTGATTTGCCGTTTGATTTGTATTCCTGCGAAGTCATAGAAAAGACTTTTCAGAGATGGAAAGATCATGATCCGGTAAGGATGATTGAAAAGTATCTGACCAATTTGAAGAAACTTAAACTGATTTATCTGGATGCGGGTATGCGCGATGAATTCAACTTGCATAGCGGAGCAAGAATTTTTTGCGAAAGGCTGAAGAAGAACAGAATTAAATTTATACATGAGGAATTTGATGCAGGGCACATGAATATTCAATACCGTTATGACAGAACATTCGAATTAATTTCAGAACATATTCACTGACATGAATCCAACTGTAATATCAACATGGAAGCACGGGGTCAAAGCAAATGAAGCTGCTTATAAAATTTTGAAAGCCGGAGGAAATTCTCTTGACGCAGTCGAAGCGGGAGTGAAAGTTTCCGAAGATGATCCATCGGTTTTGAGTGTTGGCTTCGGAGGATTGCCCGATGAAAGAGGGGTGGTCACTCTCGATGCAGCAATCATGGATTGGCGCGCGCGCATAGGATCTGTCATTTGTGTGGAGAACATCCATAATCCAATTAGTCTTGCAAGACATGTGCTCGAAGATACGGAGCATACAATTCTTGCCGGGGACGGCGCCTATGAATTTGCGATTAAGAATGGGTTCAAACCGGAGAACCTGCTTACCCCGCAGTCAATCAAAAGATTTCATGAATGGAAACTTACCAAAAGCAATAAGCCCGAAGAAATTCATACGGATGATTTTAAAATCATCGAAACCAAACATGATAAAATTAATGAAGACGGATTTCATGATACAATTGGAATGGTTGCCATAGACAAGGATGGACACATTTCAGCCTCATGTACAACGAGCGGAATGGCCTGGAAACTTCACGGAAGAGTGGGTGACAGTCCTATCATCGGCTCGGGCCTGTATGTTGACGGAGAAATCGGAGGCGCTGCTTCAACAGGAAGAGGTGAAGAATGCATACGCGCATGCGGAAGTTTTCTCATAGTGGAACTGATGAGAAACGGCAAGACACCGCTTGAAGCATGCAAACTTGCATGTGAAAGAGTTTATAAACTGAACAGTTTGTCCAGCATCAATCGCGACCATATTTTTCAGGTTGGATTTGTTGCCTTAAATGTGAAGGGTGAATGTGCAGCTTACAGTGTCAGAGAAGGATTTCAATATGCGGTAATGAAGAATGATTTATGTGAATTACACGACAGCGATTTTCTTTTGAATGAAAAATTTATAATCGAAGACTTGTAATGGATAAGTTTCTGATAATTAAAAACGGACTTGTTCTGACTCTTGACAGAAAGAAGCGGGCAGGTAATTATAATATCATAAGCAAGAACGGAAAGATTTTTCTGATTGATTACGAAAGAAAATTTAATGAGAGGGAATTCATTTCCAAAAATCCTGATGCAAAAATAATTGATGCATCAGGGAAGTTGGTAATGCCGGGATTCTTCAATTCACGGCTGTTTGCTTCTTATGCGATGTGCGGATTATTTTTCAAAAACTGTAACTATGAAAACATTAACTCATGGCTTTCACTTAGGCTCGTTGACAAATTTCTTAGCAACCCTTTGCACAAGAGTTCTTATGAAACAATTATGAAGATTGCATTTCAAAGGAGCCTGCTTTCCGGTGAAATTTTCGTTAACGAAAATCCGTTAAATCCGGGATATGATTTTGCGATTGACCTGATTTCTGATACAGACTGGATAAAGCAGTATTTCAATTTCACTACTTATGCGGCAGAGTCAGCACAGAATGTCTCTTTGCCGGGACTCTCCGTCAGTTACAGAGCAGATGAGAACATAAATAACTATTCCTTATCTTCTTTGAAAAAAAATCTGTCGGCAGCTTCAAAAAAGCTTTTCGTTGAGTCATCCCTTTCTTCCGGGACGGTTGAATCAATAAAACGAGTATTCGGAAAACCTTTTGTAAATGTCCTTTCAGAAATGGAGCTGATCGGACCCAACACAATTCTTTCCAATCCGCTTCAGATAGGAAAAGGCGAGCTTGAAATTTTGTTAAGAAAAGATTCTGCAGTTTGCATCAGCCCCGGTGATTATATAAATCTTTCGGACAGAAGATTTGATATTGAAGAGATCATGAATTCGGGTCTGCGAATTGTTACAGGCACAGGCTTTACGGGCATCAGCATTCTCGATGAATTAAAAACATTGTCCTCAATGCTGCCGATGAAAAATTATTCTTATGAAGATATCATCCAGACTGCAATTCTCAATCCATCAATGACATTCGGCATCTCAAATATAACCGGCTCCGTTGAAAAGACAAAGTCGTGCGACCTTATTATGTTCGATATCAGCGACCTAAGAACAATGTTCACGGTTCCGGAACCTACATCAGAGTTTATCTGTGAATTCATCATCAGGAACCTTTCAGCTAAAGACATCACTGATGTAACAATCAAAGGAGAGGTTCTTATTGAAGACAGAAAAAATAATTTTGAATATCTTAAAGCGGGAGTGAAGGAAGCAGTTGAGATTTCGGAGAAACTTTACGATGCAGGTAAGCTTCGGGAATTCAGGGAAAAGTACATGATGCGCGGGAGAGTAAACAAACTCCTTATCGGTTCTGAAGAGGAATATGAAGATTACAAACCTGAAGTTTTCGTTGATATGACCGAAACCGAGGAATACATCGGTGAAGGCGAGTTCACAATTATAGGAGCAAGGGAAGAAGAGTTTGAAAAGAGCAGAGCAAAAAAAGAAGAAGATGATACTCCGAAAATAAATTTGAAGGAGATCAAGTCACTGGATACCGAACTTAATCTGTTTGATGAAAAAGATTTTGAGAAGAAACCCGGGACCGAGAAAATCATCGGCAGAGATTTCGCGGACAGAAAAGCTTCAAGGAAATCCGCTGCAGTGAAGAAGAAAGAAGACGTTCCAAATATTTTCGATAAGAATGATGAATCAATTGAATCGCCTCCTATCAAAACGGAAATCAAGAAATCAAATATGAAATTCGGATTCGGCAACGATGAATAAACTAAAGCAAAGTAAGGAAACGGAGACCATTGCTTAAAATGAAACTCGCGACATTGCTTTACATACGCAACCAGGCAGGAGATTTTTTATTGATGGAGCGAAGCAAAAATCCGAACATGGGTCTCATGTCGCCGCCGGGAGGAAAAGTGATTACTGAAGAAGCTGAACCGCCCGATAGTTGCGCCGTGAGAGAAGCTTATGAGGAATGTGGACTTGAATCTAAACGAAGCGACTGGCGGCTACGTGGTATAGTAACCGAAAAAAATTTTCCTGATGCCGGAAACATTCTGATATTTCTCATGGAATACAAACATCAAATCAGGAGTCTTCCGGATGCTTGCAATGAAGGAACATTTTATTTTATAAATCAACATGACTTTGACAGAGTTAATATGCCGGTTACTGACAGAAAGTTTATATGGAAAGAAATCCTGGAAAACAACGACATGTTTATACTTTCACTTGATTGCACAAATTATCCTGACATTGTTATTATGCAATAGCTGAAATTTTATGTCTCGATGACATGTTAAAACTATCGCCTTCAAAATTTTTGTCTATAAATATATTTCAATGTTAAAAAACAGCTCAAAGCAAGCATCTGTCCATTTGCCTGACATTCAGAATCTAAGTGATGGCAGGGAGATTCCTATTGACAAGGTCGGGGTAAAGAATATAAAGTATCCCATAGTCGTAAAGGACAGAGACAATGAGATTCAACACACTATTGCTGTAATCAATATGACAGTTGATCTTCCCAAAGAATTTAAGGGAACACACATGAGCAGATTCATTGAAATTCTGCAGTGCAAGGAGAATGAAATTCATGTTGATTCAATAGAATCAATATTGACTGACATGCAGAAGAAACTGCATTCAACTATATCTCATATTGAAATTGAGTTTCCTTATTTCATGAAAAAGAAGGCACCTGTATCAGGGAAGTTCTCGCTAATTGATTATGTCGCAAAGTTTCATGCAATGAAAAACAGGAACAAGTTTGATTTCATCTTAGGAGTGAAGGTACCTGTAACGACTTTATGTCCGTGCTCAAAAAATATCTCAAAGTATGGGGCGCATAATCAGCGCGGCGAAGTCAGTATTTTCGTTCGTTTCAAAGATACGGTTTGGATAGAAGATTTGATTGAAATTGCGGAAGAGAGTTCAAGTTGCGAATTATTTTCACTTTTGAAAAGGGAAGACGAGAAGTTCGTAACAGAGAAGGCTTATGACAATCCCGTTTTTGTTGAAGATCTTGTAAGAAATGCGGCGCAGATGCTGAAGCAAAACAAGAACGTAACATGGTTCAGCGTCGAGGCCGAAAATTTCGAGAGCATACACAATCACAATGCCTATGCTCATATTGAATCTGATAAAAAAGTTGACGGAGATTTCATGATACAAAGGTACTAACCGGTGTTATGAATGAATTACTTCAGAAAAATTAAAATTTGATTTTGGGTTCGAGCACTTTTTCCTTTGAGAACTTTGCGTGAAAACTTTGTTGAATTACAATATCCGATGTTGATTTCCGATGATTTCCGAACAGCCCGAACAGCCTATTTTTACTTTTTATCTTTGTAAAAAGAATCAAATTGAGTATATTTTATAAACTATTTTCAGGAGAAAAAATTGATAAAAGCAATGATTTTGGCGACAGTTACAGTCGCATTTTTGTTTATTAGCACGAATTTTGTCTATTCGCAAAACGCGCCCTCTGTTTCGGTATCTGCAAACAAAAAATCTTTCAACCCGGGTGAAGAGGGAGTACTCATATTTAGTTTTAAAACCAGTTCCAAAGTAAAAATACCGAAAGAACCGGGATTAACGCTGGAGCTTAGCACATCCGATATCGAAGGTCAGGGATTTCAGGATTACTCCGGCGGCGACGGCGATTACATTGAGGGTTCAAAAGTTAAATATAATTTTACTGTTCCTTCAGGCGCTGCGAGCGGATCGACAATTAAGATTTCAGGAACTCTGAAATACGGATTCTGCACAACATCAGATGGTGTCTGCAGACTGACAAGCAAGAACGTTTCAACAACAATCAGGGTAAAGTAAATTCAATCCCTCTCGATATGGGCGCTCCATATTATTTCTTTTCCGATGTTCATTTAGGATTAGAGGATGCCGAAAAGGAAAAGCTAAAGGAAAAGAAGTTAGTCGAGTTCTTGACTCTTTGCCGGAAAGACGCCAAAGAAATATTTATTGTCGGTGATCTGTTTGATTGCTGGATTGAATACAGGCAAGTCGTCCCAAAAGGATATTACAGGCTCTTCACAAAGTTTGCGGAACTTACAGAAGGCGGGATTAAGATTAATTACATTGCAGGCAATCACGATTTCTGGAAGGGAAATTTTTTCAGGGATGAGTTTGGAATTGAAATCTGCCATACGCACATTGAGAGAGAAATTGAGTCGAAGAAATTTTTCATTCACCACGGTGACGGATTTGCGCATAATGACACAGGATACAGAATTATAAAGGGTGTTCTCCGAAATAGAATCAGTCAGAAATTGTATTCCATGCTTCACCCGGACATTGGAATACGGCTTGCCAAAGGGACTTCAGAAACTTCAAGGGCATACACAAACGAAAAGGATTATTCCGAAAAAGACGGCATGAGAGAGTTTGCGCAAAGCAAGATACGCGAAGGCTTTGACTATGTTGTAATGGGGCATCGGCACGTTCCGCAGCTTACTTCATTTGAAAAAGGATGGTATATTAATCTTGGAGATTGGATTGATTATTGCTCTTTTGGTGTTTTCAAAGATGGTGAATTTTCACTGAAGAGATTTTACGATTATAAAAATAAAAACGAACTGCCTTTGCAGATAATGCCGGAAGAATCTGAAAAGCAGCAGAATCATAAATAATGTCAGACAAAGATAAAGATTATAACGAAGAAGAATTAAATAAATACTTTTCGGACAAGGATTATAGGAAGAAGAAGTTAAAGCGAAAAGGGAAAGGCGGCGGGCTGATTACCACTCTTTCAATTCTGATTGCCGCCGGACTGATTGTATTCGCGATTTATCTCGCATATCTTTCACGAACTCTGCCTTCTCTTGCAGAACTTGAAAATCCCAAACTCGAAGAAGCCACAAAAATTTACTCTTCAGACGGAGAGCTCATAGATAAATTCTTCCTTAAGAACAGGACAAAGGTAACGCTTGATAACGTTCCCAAAGAAATGATAAATGCACTCATCGCAACGGAGGACAGAAAATTTTATGATCACTGGGGTGTTGATATTGACAGGATTGTAAAAGCATTCTTTAAAAATATCCTCCGCGGAAGCCTTACAAAAGAAGGTGCATCAACCATTACACAGCAGCTTGCAAGAAATTTATACAAAGATATCGGAAATGAAATATCGCTGAACAGAAAGCTTCGTGAAGCGATGACAGCAGTTCAGATTGAGAGAACTTATACAAAGAAGGAAATCCTCGCTTACTATCTCAACACAGTTTATTTCGGAAAGGGAGCTTACGGAGTCGAAGCTGCTGCTCAAACATATTTTGACAAAAGCGCAAAAGATCTTACGCTTGACGAATGCGCGCTTCTTGTGGGCGTACTGAAGTCGCCTACTAATTATGATCCCGTTGACGCCCGGGATGCTTCGCTGCAGAGAAGGAATCTTGTCCTTAATGAAATGTATGATGAAGGCTTTATTAATAAAGAAAATCTTGACGTTGCATTGAATGACCCGATAAAACTTAATATCCGAAAAGACTATGCGAGCTTTAATTCACCTGCTCCGCAATTTACAGAATATGTAAGACAGCAACTTGAAAAAATGGTGGACAAGTATGGTTATGATTTGTACAGGGACGGTTTGAAGGTTTATACTTCCCTTGATTCACGATTTCAAAAGTATGCTGTTGATGCCGTAAAAAGCCAGCTCGGACCATTTCAAAAATCATTCAACGGATATTGGAACTGGAACTCAAACAAGGATGTCCTCAACGATGCTATTGACAAGAACATAAAGCAATCAGATAATTACAAGAAAGCAAAGACTGAAGACGAACGGAAAAAGATTTACGATAAAATGAAAGGCAACAAATCATTTGTCGACTCTGTAAAGAATCTCACAACAACTGTGCAGGTCGGATTTGTTGTAATGAATCCAAAGACTGGTGAAATTAAAGCAATGGTTGGAGCAAATCCGGGCACAACTTTTAAGTACGGACTTAATCATGTAACACAGATAAAGCGCCAGCCGGGATCGTCATTCAAACCGTTTGTTTATGCAACTGCGGTTGCTTCGGGTTATTCACCCGGATATATGATCTCCAATGATCCCATTGTAGTTAACGTAGGAGGAACTGTCTGGTCTCCGAAGGGAGGCGGCACCGGAGGCAGCGTGACAATGAGAGAAGGTATTGCAAAGTCAATTAACGTTGTTGCAGTTCGGACTGCAATGGAGATTGCACCGATGGATAAAGTAATTGATCTTGCGCACAAGATGGGAATTAATTCAGAACTCCCGAACGTTATGTCGCTTGCTCTCGGTGTCGGGGAAGTATCTCCTCTCGAGATGACCAATGCTTACGGTACGCTTGCCAATGAAGGGATATGGGTTGAGCCTATTGCAATTCTAAAGATTGAAGACAGGAACGGAAAGCTGATAGAAGAATTTCATCCGCAGACTCGAGAAGTATTGAGCGAGGATGTTACTTACATTATGAGTGACATGATGGAAGATGTAATTGACTATGGAACAGCTTCTGTGATCAGACAATATTTTCACAGACCTGCAGCAGGAAAAACAGGAACGACGCAGAACTTTGGAGATGCATGGTTTGTCGGATTTACTCCGCAGTTTGTCGCCGGGGTATGGCTTGGATTTGATGATGCGAGAATTAAATTCGGAGGCGGTTACGGACAGGGAGGAAAAGCTGCAGCTCCAATATGGGGAAAATTTATGAAGGAGCTTTATGATAACATTGATTTTCCGGTGGCATATTTCCTCATGCCTGACGGAGTCGAGGAAGCAAGCGTGTGCACAGTAACAGGATTGAGAAGCAACGGAACGTGTCCTTCGACAACTGATCTTGTCATAAAAAAATTGACAACCAAGAAGTGCAACATCTATCACTATTCGGCGCCATCTGAAACATCTACCGAAACAAAAGATCCCCCGCCGGGCAGCGTTGGATTTTAATTAAAATAATTTAAAAAATAAGAGAAAGGATTAATCTTAATTTGTCACAAAGAACTCTCTGTATCATTAAACCGGACGCGGTGAAAAAAAACGTTCAGGGAAACATAATTCAAAAAATTTCTGACGCCGGTTTTAAAATCCTCGGTATGAAAATGCTTAAGCTCTCAAAAGCAATGGCAGAAAAGTTTTATGAAGTTCATAAAGAAAGACCATTCTACGGTGAACTAGTTTCGTTCATGATCTCCGGACCGGTGGTTACAATAGCATTGGAAAAAGCCAATGCGGTAGCCGATTACCGGAAGCTTATCGGAGCAACTGATCCGGCGGAGGCTGAAGCCGGAACAATCAGGAAACTTTTTGCAAACTCGAAATCCGAAAATGCGGTTCATGGTTCGGACAGCGAAGACAACGGCAAAATTGAGGTTGCATTCTTTTTTGCAGAAAGTGAACTGGTATAGTTCAATCAATATCTAAAATAAATAATTACTTTATACGGTTACGAATGGTGAGCGATAATTATTCAGGAGATATCATTTTAATTATTCTTGCCTGTCGTCCTGCAAATTTCAAATTAACTTAAGTCAACAATCAACTTAACACTAATCCAAAATCAATGAAAAAGAGAATCAAGCTCACAAATTGTTTTCTCGCATTGTTTGTTGCATCATCATTATTCTTTAGTTTCACAAATAATTCTCATGATGCCAAGCTACCGAAGAAAGCTGTTTACTTTAAACTCGCAGAAGGCATAACTGCAAATGACTACGCTTCAAACACAATAATATTCAGGCTCAAAGAATCAAACAGGAATTCTGCGGGTCTTAGCAGTATCAGCAATGCAAATGTCAATGATGCATTAAACCGCCTTGGAGTTTCTTCAGTAATGAAAATGTTTCCGGACGCTGTGAAACCAGTTATGGATTTTTCCCCTTCGGGAGAAAGGTTTGCTGACCTTTCGCTGATTTACATTGTAAAATACAATTCAGACAAGAGCATCGAAGACGCAGTTAATGAAATTTACAACTCGGGTGAAGTAGATTATGCTCAACCCAAATATTATCAGCAGGTTGCGTTCACACCAAATGATCCGTCGCTTGGCTCTCAATATTACTTAAACAAAATTCAAGCACCCGCAGGATGGGACATTCAGCAGGGAGATACAAATGTTGTGATTGGAATTGTTGACTCGGGAACGGACTGGGATCATCCTGATCTTGCAGCCAATATTAAAATTAATTATGCCGATCCCATTGATGGCGTTGACAATGACGGGAACGGATATGTAGACGATTACAGAGGCTGGGATTTCGGAGGCGCGGATTATCAGAATGTTGTCGGCGACAATAATCCGATGATAATGGGAGGCAATAACAATCACGGTTCACACGTCTCGGGCGACGCATCGGCTGTTACCAATAACGGCGTTGGCGTTGCAGGTACCGGCTTTAAATGTAAGATTATGGGAGTCAAAACCGCTGCTGATAATGATACCAGAGGAAGCGGAGGAACAGGACTGATAATTGCAGGATATGAAGGAATAAAGTACGCTGCCGATAATCATTGCGCGGTAATTAACTGTTCATGGGGCGGAGGAGGCGGCGGTCAGTTTGAACAAGATGTTATTACTTATGCAACAATCAACAAAAATTCTTTAGTTGTCTGCGCAGCGGGCAACAGCAGTTCCAGCGCCGCATTCTATCCGGCAAGCTACAGATATGTTTTGAATGTTGCATCCACAAATTCTTCCGACACGCGTTCATCATTTTCAAATTTTGGAAATACAATTGACATCTGCGCTCCGGGTTCAAGTATTTTCAGTACATTGTATAACAACAGTTATGCAACCTTCGACGGAACATCAATGGCTTCGCCGATTGCAGCGGGAGTATGCGCTATCGTAAAATCACAGTTTCCGAATTACACTGCAATGCAGGTTGGTGAAAAAGTAAGAGTTACTTGCGATAACATTGATGCGCAAAATCCGAATTATGTCGGCAAGCTCGGTAAGGGAAGAGTTAACATGCAAAAATCTCTGACTGTAAATTCACCCGCGGTCAGAATTGATTCGTATGTTGTAACAGACGGCAATAACAACGTTCCCCAGCCAAATGATACTATCAGTATTGTCGGTACGTTTAAAAATTATCTTGATGCAACAAGCAATGCATCGGCGGTCATTACTACTTCATCACAGGCAGTTACGCTGTTAAACGGAAGTTCTACTCTCGGTGCAATTCCCACTCTCGGGACTGTAACAAATAATTCAACGCCTTTCAGAGTGAAAGTTAACTCGAACGCTGCAGCCAATTCAATAGTTGATTTCAAAGTTACATACAGTGACGGAGCATATTCTGATTTCGAATATTTTTCGGTAGTAATTAATCCGAGTTATTTTGACATGAACATTAACAACATTGCCACGACCATCAACAGCCGCGGTAATTTCGGATTCAATGATTACTCATCGAACTCGCAAGGTACCGGTTTCAAATTCAGCAATGGTTCAAATCTTCTTTTCGAAGGAGGACTTGTCTGCGCAACATCAAATACAAAAGTTTCGGATGTTGTAAGAGGCAGTGATCAGGCAGTGCAGAATACAGACTTCACAAACATAATTCCATTTCAGATTACACAGCCGGGAATTATTTCAAACCAGGACGGGAATGCAAAATACAATGATAACGGAGCAGGTGTTACAAAGATAGGAATAGAAATAAGCTTCAGCAGTTACGCATTCACGAGTCTTCCCGATCAGGATTATGTCATCATGAAATATAAAATCAAAAATACTTCAGGCAATGACATCAGTAATTTCTATGCAGGATTGTTTGCAGACTGGGACATCGGTGCAAGCGGAGCTTTGAATAAAGCCGACTGGGATGCTGCCAATCAAATGGGCTATGTATGGAGAGCCGACAATAACCCGGGCACTTACGTGGGAATGGCTTTGCTTTCGTCAACAAATCCAAGTTACTGGGCAATTGACAATGAGCAAAACGTATCCGGGAATCCATGGAATATTTATGACGGATTTACCGATGCCGAAAAATTTCAGGCATTATCATCCGGCATCGGAAGGCAGCAAGCCGGCGGATCAAACGGCAGAGATGTTTCCAATATTATCGGAAGCGGACCTTATTCAATTCCTGCCAACAGTGAAATTACAATTGCCTTCGCATTGATTGCGGGAGAAAACCTTGCCGACTTGCAGGCAAATGCCATTGCCGCAAAGACAAAATTTAATTCAGTTCTGGGAATTACAAATTACAACTCACAACTGCCGGAGAAATATTTCATGTCGCAGAATTATCCCAATCCTTTCAATCCTTCGACTGTAATCAAATTCAGTCTTGTAAATCCGGGATTCACATCGCTCAAAGTTTATGATATGCTCGGAAAGGAAGTCGCAAATTTGGTGAACTCGAATCTGCAGGCAGGTTCTTATGACGTGGAATGGAATGCTTCGGGATACAGCAGCGGGATTTATTTTTACAGAATTGAGTCTAACGGATTTGTTGAAACTAAGAGAATGATGATGCTGAAATAACAAAATTGCATCAAAAATTATTTCTTGCAAAAGAGCCTGAAGAAAATCTTCAGGCTCTTTTATTTTAAGAACGGTTCTTAAACGAACTTCATTTCTTCAATTTAGCTATCAACGAGACAAATGTAGACACAAGCTTTGCTGCCTCGTGCTTATCGGGAGCTTCGGCGATGACTCTTATTATCGGCTCTGTATTTGATTTTCTCAAGTGAACCCATGAATTTTTAAAATCAATTTTCAAACCGTCCGTTGTCGTAATGCGGACTGTTTCACTTTCTTTGGATACTTTATTTTTAACCATGTTCAGGACATCGGATGCATTGTCAATTTTTTCAATTTTTGTTTTGGCAATGGAATATTGAGGAAGGGTTTTTTTGTATTCGCTTAGCTTGCCTCCATAGTCCGCAATCTCATTGAGCATCAATGCAATGCCTGCAAGCGAGTCGCGTCCGTAATGAAGCTCCGGATAAATGACGCCTCCGCTTCCCTCTCCTCCGATAATCGAATGATTGCGCTTCATCTCGTCAACGACATTTATCTCGCCGACCGGACTTCGGAAAACTTTCGCGCCATATCTCATCGCAACATCGTCAACTCCCCGTGTTGTTGAAAGATTTACGGTTACATTCTTATTCCTGCCGTTATTTTTTTTGAGAACAAAATTTGTGACCGCAGTGATCGTATTCTCTTCCCCGAATGGCTCGCCGGTATCCGTTATCATTACAAGTCTGTCCGCATCCGGATCTACGGCAATTCCAATGTCGGCAGAATTCCTGACGACTGCTGCAGAAAGGTCTTTTAAATTTTCGGGCAGCGGTTCGGGCTTATGAGGAAACTCTCCGCTTGAGTTGCAGTACAACTTTGTGACTCTGCAACCGAGTCTCTTCAACAAATCCGGTACAACTTCCGATCCTGACGCATTGACCGCGTCCACAACAATTTTGAGATTTCTTTTTCTGATTTTGTTAACATCAAGAATCTCCAACGCCAAAACTCTTTCAATGTGTTTTGTTAACCACGAATCATCGTTAGCAATATTCCTTAATCTGCGATAATTCTCATAGCTAAAATCATTATTCTCAAATATTTTAAGGAGAGCTTCCATTTTACGGGCATTGAAGAATGTACCGTCTGAATTAAGCATCTTCAGACCATTCCATTCCTGCGGATTGTGTGAAGCAGTAATAGAAATTCCGCCGGCTGCATTTAACTCTTCAGTCGCAATCTGAACGGTTGGAGTAGGAGCAACGCCAATATTCACAACTTCAAATCCCGACATCGCAATCGTACCGGAACTGATTTGCCCGATAAGATTTCCGCCCAGTCTGCCGTCTCTTCCGATTACAATTTTTTTTCTGCCGCGCGAATACTTTTTGCAAAACTTGCAATAAGCCGACACAAATTTTACAATTGATTCGGGAGTAAGGTTGTCTCCCGTGATACCTCTGATTCCTGAAACCGATACAATAATGTCTGTCAAATCTAAATTTGATTGCGGAGTAATGTCTTCCGCGTCTTAATTTTGAAAATTATTTTTTATGTAAATGTTTGATTTCGTATTGACTGCAATGATGCCGAAAGGTCTATGGATTTTGAGAAAATTCACGTTCGAGTTCTTCAAGCTGTTCAACCGTATTGATTCCCGATATTTCAATCAAGTCGGCAACAGGATATGCGCCGATTTTTTTTCCGATATCCGTAAAATATTTGAATACATCTGTGAGGTAATACTCGCCTTGTGAATTGTCATTCTTCAGAAACTTAAGCGCTTCGAAGAGTAATTCATTGTCAATTATGTAAATACCGGAGTTCATTTCTTTGCACTTGCGCTCTTCTTCGCTGCAATCCTTCTCCTCTCTAATGCCGTAAAAGTTTCCATCCGCATCTCTAAGGACCCTTCCATATCCATGAGGATTGTCAACCACAGCAGATATAAGACTCGCATCGTTTCCATTTTCAGAGTGAAATTTCAAGAAGTCCTTCACTGTGGAAGGTTTAAGCATGGGGACATCACCCGACAATATCAGCACGTCTCCTCTGAAATCCTTAAGCAAGCCGGAAGTCTGCATCACTGCATGTCCTGTTCCAAGCTGATTATCCTGATGTGCAAATTTTATGCGGGAAATTCTATCTGGAAATTTTTTCTGAATGAATTCAATGACTGAATGCTTTTGATGACCGACAATTGGTATTACAAGTTCGGAACCCACATCAAACGCAAGCTCCAATACATATTGAATCATGGGCTTGCCGCTTAACTCATACATTACCTTGGACATATCAGGATTTCTCATTCTCTTTCCTTTTCCGGCAGCCATTATCAATGTTACAAGTTTATCCATTTTGTTTGCAGTATGTGCAGTATAAAGAAAATTATTTTTTGAAAATTATATTGTCAATAAGTCTTGTGTTTCCCAATTTCGCGGCGAGTGAAATCAAAATCTCTCCATTATATTCACCCGGATTCTCAATAGGTTCAAGAAGTTCATTGTCTGTAATTTCATAATATTGAAGCTCAATTTCCGGCGCTTTCTCCTTTATGATTTCTTCAATCCGTTTCTTGATTTCAATTACCGAAGCGCTCTGATTGACTATCATGTTCTTGCCTTCATTGAGAACAAGATTCAGCACGGCAGCTTTTTCTTTTTCCTCAACAGTCAGATATGAATTCCTCGAGCTCATTGCAAGTCCGTTGCTTTCTCTGACAGTTTCGCAAAGTATCACATCCACATCCAGATTCAGATCTTTAATCATCCCCTTAATCACAACATTCTGCTGTGCATCCTTCTGTCCAAGATAAAGCCGAGCAGGTTTCACGGCATTAAGAAGTTTCAGAACAACAGTTGCGACTCCCGTAAAGTGTCCGGGTCTGAACTTTCCTTCGAGACGTTCTGTGATTTCCGAAACAACTATGCTTGTATGATTTTTCTTCCCATACATTTCGCTGACTTCAGGATTAAAAATATAGTCTGCTCCTGCCTTTTCGCATATATGATAATCACGAACAAAATTTCTGGGATACTTATCGAAGTCTTCTCCCTTTCCGAATTGAGTCGGGTTGACGAAAATGCTTACGGCCACAATATCATTTTCAGCTTTCGCTCTTAAAATCAGTGAAGTATGTCCTGGATGCAGAAAGCCCATAGTTGGAACGAGCGCTACTTTTTTTCCCGTAAGTTTGTAATAATCAGAGATGTTCTGCATCAATGAAATCTCTCTTACGACTTTCATTAATTCAGAATTAGGTTGAGTACTTGTGCAAGTTTTTCCTTCATATCCTTTCTGTTGACAATGAAGTCTATGAAGCCGTGTTTCAGGAGAAATTCCGAGCGTTGAAATCCCGGCGGGAGATCCTTTCCTGTTGCCTGTTTGACGACGCGCGGTCCCGCAAACGCAATCAGCGCATTGGGTTCGGCAATGTTGAAATCGCCGAGCATTGAGAATGAAGCTGTAGAACCGCCTGTGGTAGGATTTGTCAGAATTGAAATGTATGGAATCTTTTCTTCATCAAGCTTTGCAAGTTTTGAGCTTGTCTTGGCAAGCTGCATCAGTGAAATTGCGCCCTCCATCATTCTTGCGCCGCCGCTTGACGAAATCAGTATGAGCGGATTATGAGACTTAATAGATCTGTCAACGGCTCTGCTGATTTTCTCGCCAACAACGCTTCCCATGCTTCCACCAATAAATCCGAAATCCATGCATCCGATTACGATGTCAATGTCGCTAATCTTCCCAGTACCGGTTCTTATCGCATCATTGAGATCCGTATTCTTTATGGTCTCTTCTAATCTCTTCTTATATGATTTCGTGTCTTCAAAATCAAGCGGATCAATCGAGCGGATTTTCCTGTCTGTCTCTTTAAACGTGCCTTCATCAATGAGTATGCGGAAATATTCTTCGCTTCCGATTCTGAAATGATGTCCGCATTTAATGCAAAGATAGAAATTCGACTCCCATTGCTTTCTGTGCATCATCTCCCCGCACTCGGGACATTTTATCCAGTTTCCGTCTGCAATTTCTTTTTTCTGTGTATTCGAAGAAATGTTTTCCTTCGACCTCTTAAACCACGCCATGTTAAATTTTGTGAATGAAGATAAACAACATTATTCCCAAAATAAAATCAATTTTTGGGAATGAACTCCTTCATATAAAACGGTTCTGATGTTTTGTAATCGCTGAATCTTCCACCGTCAATATACTCTTTTGCCAGAGTATTGAGTGAACCGATATTTGGATATCCGGAAACATCAGTGATTGATTTCATCAGCGATACAGGAATTATTCCTTCGGTCTTCTCATTAATTACAAAAAATGAATCCGGCTTCATTATTTTTTCAAGCAGACCGGTCTGATACTCCGATATTTTTTCAAGTTTGTCACTGTCTCTTCTGTAATTGCAATAATAAAATTCCAGCGTTCTCGAGTTTGAAAAAATCAGCGAGGTGATGATTCCTTTCCGATCAAACTTGTTTGCAATCATGTCAAGAGTCGGAATCTCAATTAACCTGCATCCTGTCCCGTAACAAATTCCCTTTGCAATCGCAGATCCTATTCTCAACCCCGTAAATGATCCGGGACCGTTTGACAATGTAACGCAGTCTAAATCTTTAATATCAACTTCTTCCGATACAAAAGCTCTCTTTATGAAATATGTCAGTGCATCGGCATTGAATTCATTTTCAAGAACATGGCTGAACAATATTTTTGAATCCTTTGAATATCCGAATTCTATTCTCGAAGATGAACAGTCAATGAGAAGGTTTGTCATTATGATTTCAGCGTGTATGTGAGTTTAAAATTCCGGTTATGAATTAAACCAGGGGAAGAATGAAATTATTCTTTCATTCTTATCAGCTCCGAATTCAAAATTGATTTTGTTTAATTGACCCGACAAATATTCATCAGCTAACTGCGCCCATTCAATAAGGCAGATCGAATTCTTTCTGATATAGCTTTCAATTCCGATTTCTTTGAGTTCAATGAGATTTTTCAGCCGGTACAAATCAAAGTGATTGATAACAACAGGGTTTCCGCTGCTGTCGAAGCCGGCGTATTCATTTACTATTGTGAATGTTGGACTGCTGACTCCTGATTTTACACCAAAAAATTCACAGACACCCTTTACAAATTGTGTTTTCCCCGAGCCAAGGTTGCCGAATAATCCGGTTATGGAATTCATTTCCAGATCCGCAGCAAATTTTTTGCCAATTGAAATTGTATCATCCTGTGAAAGGGAGACTTGCGGGTTGGAGAATGGAAATATTTTACCTTCGCTGCTCATGCTGTTCAAAACTTCATTCCGGCTGTTTCGGAAATTCCTTGCTTACTTAATCCCGCGAAACTGAAGATAAAATATTTTCCAATCTGTATTTGCAAATAAGAACCCTACACCTTTGAATCCAGCGTAATTACCGGAAGTATCATTTCATCAATTGAAATTCCTCCATGCTGAAAGGTATCATTATACTGATTCAGATAGCGGTGATATTCCGTCGGATAGACAAAATAAAAATCTTCCTTGGCAATTATATAGCTGACTACACCGTTTCTTCGGGGCAGTTTATAATCGAGAGGATTTCTTACAAAGACGGCATGTCTTGAATCTGATTTTACATTCTTTCCGCACTTGTATCGGAGGTTAGTTGAAGTTTCCTTATCGCCCATCGCCTTTACCCCATGCAGACATCTTATGCTTCCATGATCGGTAGTAATAATTATCTTCACGTCGTTTCTCGTTGCCAATTGTCTAAGCATTCCGAAAAAAGATGAATGCTCAAACCATGATTCTGTCAGCGACCTGTATGCCGATTCGTCGGGAGCAATTTCCTTCAGTATCGCGTTATCGCTTCTTGAGTGGGCAATCATATCAACGAAATTAATCACTATTGCATTGAGTTGATTTTGAGTGTAAGACATGATCTTGCTTTCAATGCCGCGGCCAAAATTGGAATCCATGATCTTCGTGTACTTGACTTCGTTGCGCAGCTTAATTCTTCTCCTCTCGAGAAGTTTAATAAGGAATTCCCTTTCATAATTATTCTTGCTGTTTTCCTCGTCATCATTCTTCTTCCACAATTCCGGATAATGCTTTTCAATCTCCGAAGGAAAAAGTCCGGAGAAAATCGCATTGCGGCTGTATGGCGTCGCAGTGGGAAGAATTGAATAATAATATGACTTGCTGATTCTGAAATAATCGTGCAGATATTTCTCCATTACCATCCATTGATCCATCCTCATGCAATCAACAACAAACAAGAATACCGACTTGTCGCCACCGAGTTCCGGAATAACAAACTTGTCAACAATTTCATGGGAAAGTATCGGACGATTGCCGGAAGAATTTACCCAGTCCAGATAATTCTTTTCAACAAATTTAGAGAACTCCGTATTGGTGTCTCTTTTTTGATCAAGAATGGTCTGCTTCAATCCAAGTTCCGGATGCTCGTCAAGTTCGAGCTCCCATCCTGTGAGTTTAAGATGAATGTCAATCCACTCTTCCCATGTAGGACTCTCCATCATCGCCATGGAAATTTTGTTGAACTCCTGAATATAATCCTTTGAAACCTGCGTGCCTTTTAGTCGTTTGGATTCGAGCATTTTCTTACAAACGAGCAACAGTTGAGTAGGATTAACCGGCTTAATAAGATAATCCGATATCTTATTGCCAATTGCGTCTTCCATCAGACTTTCGGTTTCATTTTTTGTAACCATTACTACCGGAAGCGCAGGCTTAATGTCTTTTATTTCAATTAGTGTCTGCAAGCCTCCCATGCCGGTCATCATCTCATCAAGGAATACAAGATCAAAATCATTTGATTTAATAAGATTGACGCCGTCTTCGCCGTTTGTTGCTTCCTTGACGTTGTATCCCTTTTGTTTGAGAAACATTATGTTCGACTTGAGAGATTCAATCTCATCGTCAACCCATAGAATATTGTTTTTTTCTTTTGTCAAAATTTCCGCGTTTTGCATTTTGTCTCCTTTCTGAATTTAACTAAGTTGAATGCGGTAGATATGTTCACATTTTCAGTGTCTTATTTAAATTTTAGATACAAACTGAACTTAACAAATACAACAAATTTTAAAAAGTCATCAAGCCTGAAGAAAGTCGGTTTGAAACGGTAGTAAATTAGGAAGTTAAAAGTAATTTAATTTTTAAGAGTCAAATTCTTATACTCTTAACGCGGGAAAAAGTTATCGCGTTCAAAATTAACAAATTAAACGAGGTGAAAATTCAGAGCAACACAATCGCAAAAAACATATTGACGGAAGAAAAATCAAAGCGATGATCAAATAAATTTCGGAGTCATGAAGTTTTCAATCCCGAAATTTCAGACGATCATCATTGCATCGCCGTAACTGTAGAATCTGTATTTTTCTTTAATGGCTTTCTTGTATGCTTTCATTATCAAATCCCTCTCTGCCATCGCACAGGCAAGCATGAGAAGGGTGCTTTGAGGCATGTGGAAATTTGTTATCAGCTTGTCAACAACTCTCAATGACTGCGGAGGATGAATGAATTTATCCGTCCATCCTTTTCCCCAGCGAACTTGTTTGCTGGTAATCACATTAGTTTCCAGGACTCTCGCAACCGAAGTTCCTACTGCTATTACCTTTTTCCTCTTCCCGATAGATGCGTTAATGATATCTGCCGATTCCTTTGACATTTCATAATACTCCGAATCCATTCTGTGTTTTGACAGATCTTCTACTTCAACAAGTCTGAATGTGCCAAGGCCTATATGCAAAGTAATGTAAACTACTTTAACACCTTTGTTCTCTATCTTGCGCAACAATTCTTTTGTGAAATGCAAACCTGCTGTCGGAGCAGCAACCGAACCAACGTGTTTAGCATAAATGGTCTGGTAATCTTCCTTATCGCGTTCAACTGCTTCTCTCTTTATGTATGGGGGCAGCGGCGTTTTGCCGAGCTTCTCAATATACTTTGAGAAGTCGCCCTGATAATTGAACCGAACTATCCTTCCCCTTGACGTCGTATTATCAATCACTTCACAGTACAGATTTTTTGTAAAGAAAATCCTGTTTCCGATCCTAACCTTTCTTGCGGGATCAACAACAACGTCCCAAATATTTTCTTCGGAGGATAATTGCCGCAGAAGAAATACTTCAATCTTTGCTTTGGTCTTTTCTTTTGTTCCGTATAACCTGGCATTAAACACTTTGGAATCATTCAGCACAAGCACATCGCCTTCGTTCATAAAATCTAAGACATCTTTGAATTTTTTTGTCTCGAGTTCACCGGTATTGCGGTTCACAATCATGAGTTTACAAGTATCCCTCGGATTCTTCGGCACCTTTGCAATAAGATTTTTTGGAATGGGATATTTAAATTGTGAAAGTTTCACTATGGTCTTTAAAGTTAGTTAATGATTTTATACTGCAGATTTAAGACGTTGAAAGATGATTCTGTCGTATAACTGAATTTGATATATTGATTTGCTACTTATTGTTAATGCTGTAAAAGGCATTGACGCCCGGAAACACTGCTGCATTTCCAAGCTGTTCTTCAATACGAAGCAACTGGTTGTATTTTGACACCCTGTCAGTTCTGGAAAGCGATCCGGTTTTGATTTGTCCTGCGTTTGTTGCGACTGCAATGTCTGCAATCGTTGTATCTTCTGTCTCACCGCTTCTGTGACTGATGACATTCGTGTAGCCATGGGTCTTTGCAAGTTCAATCGCATTCAAAGTTTCGGTCAGAGTTCCGATTTGATTTACTTTAATCAGAATTGAGTTGCCGATTTTTTTGTCAATTCCTTTTTGAAGAATTTCTGTATTGGTAACAAAGAGATCATCGCCGACAAGCTGAACTTTTTTTCCCAGAGCATCGGTCAGCATCTTCCATCCGTTCCAGTCATTTTCCGCCATTCCGTCTTCAATGCTGATGATAGGATAATTCTTAACAAGTTTTTCATACAGCTTCACCATTTGTTCGGATGAATTGTCCGGTTGATGTGATTTGTAAAATTCATACTTCCCGTTCTTCCACATTTCGCTCGAAGCAACATCAAGTCCGAGATAGATATCTTTGCCCGGTTTGTAACCGGCATTTTCTATCGCCTGCATGATTACTTCAATGGCTTCTTCGTTCGACTTCAGGTTCGGAGCAAAGCCGCCTTCATCACCAACATTCGTATTGTAATTTTTTTTGTGAAGCACATTCCTAAGCGAATGAAAAACTTCAACTCCATATCTCAAAGCCTCGGAAAAATTTTTCGCACCGGCAGGAAGTATCATAAATTCCTGAAAGTCCACCGTGTTGTCGGCATGTTTTCCGCCATTAATAATATTCATCATCGGAACGGGAAGAACTTTCGCATTTACTCCGCCAATGTATTTATACAAAGGCATCTTAAGATAATTTGCAGAGGCGTGTGCATTCGCAAGCGAAACACCAAGCAACGCGTTGGCGCCCAGCTTTGATTTGTTCTTTGTTCCGTCAAGTTTAATGATAGCATCGTCGAGTTCAGACTGATTAAAGCAGTTCATCCCCGAGATTTTCTTTGAAAGGATTTTATTGACGTTGTCAACGGCTTTTCTGACTCCCTTGCCGCCATATCTTTTCTTGTCACCGTCGCGAAGCTCTACTGCTTCACGTTCTCCCGTGGAAGCACCGGATGGAACAATTGCCCTTCCTCCTGTGCCGTCTTCTAATTTTATTTCAACCTCTATCGTTGGATTTCCTCGTGAATCTAAAACTTCTCTTGCGTGGACATTTTGAATTGAAGGCATGTAAAAATAAGTGGTTATAAAATAGGATGTTGCAAAAATAATCTATTAAAGCGCGGAAAGCAATGTAATTTCAAATCAAAACTACCGTCTCTGAACACCGACTTCCGGAACATTTTTGAAGCATCTCAACAGTTGAAAAAAAATTCAATTCAAATGATATATTTAGTTTTGAAAAAATCCGTCTGTGAAACGTATTCCGCCAATCAGCTTCTTAAACTATTTCTTGACATATTTATCAAAAGCTTCCTTTGCTTCATCTCTTAGAACTGATTGCAAGCTGATGCTTCGCTGATCATAAGGCAGGCATACTTGCTTGTATAGTTCGATTCCGATTCCATTCGAATCGAGATCTTCTTTTGTTACACCGTAATAAATATGTTTTATGTTAGCCCAGTATGCAGCGCTGAAACACATCGGACACGGGTCAGCGTTTGTGTATAGATCGCACCCGTCAAGGCTAATTGTCGAAAGGTTTTTACACGCATCGCGGATCGCATTTATTTCGCCGTGAGCTGTCGGATCATGCGTAAGGCTCGTTGTATTGAAGCCCTTTCCGACTACCTTACCGTCCCTTACTATAATCGCTCCGAAAAGTCCGCTGCCTTCCATAATGCCTTTAACCGAAAGGTCAATTGCCATCTTCATAAATTCTGACTTTTCAGAATCTGTCTGTGCGGATAGTCGGAACAAATACAGAAACAGAAAAAGAAATATTAAACAAACTTTTATTATTCCCATAAAAATGTTAAGGTTTTTTAAAATCCGGTTTTATTTCAGCTTTGTATAATTCTACTTCCAAACATCTTTAATTGCATCAACAAGTTTTCGTGCTTGTCTGTCAGCGGTATAAACGCCGAACCATTCTTCATCCCAATATTTCCCGGGGAAAGAATCAGTAGGTTTCGCAGAAGTAAAATCATGTGTTGACTTAGAGCATGAGCATGGCTGATTGTTCGGATGCCAGCATGCAGGGCATTCCTGCTTCCACCATTCATCACAAAACATAAACCAAAACACTCCTGCTACCACATCGGATTTGTCTTTATCGGAGCGATTCTTTTCGACCTCTTCCAAAACATCTTCTGTATAGTCGGCTGCGTCCTCGCCGTTATCAGGCATTGCCTTCGGAACCCCGTTCTCCCTGATTGTTGAAGGAAATCCCAACTCTGTTATAAACACAGGCTTGCGTGATGCATTTTCATAAGTATCGTAAAAGTTACCGAGTGTCTTGCCCCGAAAAATATTTATTCCCCATACATCAAGGCTTGTCATATAATTGTTTCCTGCTTTCACCGAGAGCATTCCGTCATCAACGAGTCCGGTAAATGTCAGCTTGTTAGGCGCAATTGATTTCAGCGCTTCGGAAATTTTATTGAGATTAGTCCAGAATGTCGGATTGTTTCTGTCTCCTCCCACATTTTCATTTCCAAGCATGTAACCTATAATCGCCGGATGAGTAAAAGTTTTCTGTGCCAGCGTCTTGAAGAGAGCAAGCTTTTCGTTGAACTGGCTTATAACCGTTCCGGGCGGCATAAAATACCCAACCGCTACGAATATCGGGTTGTTGTTACCGTTATATGCATAATTCAAAAAGTCGGAATGGTCTTTATCCGGATACCAACTGTAAATTTTAATTGCATTAACTCCCATTTGCCTCATTCTGTCAATGTCAGGCTTGTATATGCTTGCGTAGTTTGATGTGAAATAATCTCCGTTAGGAGGATCGTTCGGATGCTGTCCCACGGGAACAGGCTGATATCCCATACCTTTAAAGTAAATCGGCTTGCCATTTAACTTAACTTGTCTGCCGTCAACCGTAAAATTAGATACATCCGTAATGTCGTTCAATTTTTTTGAAGAATGTTTCTTGTCTTTCTTCCGATCTTTTGCTGAAATGGAATCTGCATTACCAAACGCAACACAGAATGTGATAAGAACTACAAGCAGTGTGGTTGTTTTCATTTTTTTAGTATTGGATTATTTTTTATTTGTAAAAAATTATTTGAAGTAATCAAATCGGTATTCGGTTTACTTTGAGGTGAAATAAAATCTTTAATTTAGTTTACATATTCAATAGAATAGTTACATCAGATGTGAATGTGTAAACACATCCGTCCAAAACGATCTCCGAAAGTCAGATCAAAGTTTTATGTCCGCTTTTCTTTTGAAAGATCAAAAGAAA
>JBDHXH010000002.1:0-92973 GCA_039810605.1 Ignavibacteria bacterium
GTCAATCAACTTTCTTCCAATGCTGCTGTAATAAAATCCAAGCTCTTTCATGTGATTCAGGTCGTATAGGTTTCTTCCGTCAAAAATAACTTTCGACTTCATCATCTTCTTCACTTTTTCAAAATCGGGAGTTCTGAATACAGACCACTCCGTTGCAATAATCAGAGCATCAGCGTCTTTCAGTGCTTCATAATGATTTTCCGCAAAACTGATTTTGTCGCCGAATGATTTCTTAACATTCTCCATTGCCTCCGGATCATAAGCTGTAACCGCAACTCCGGCATCAAGCAGCTCACGAATTATATAGAGCGAAGGTGCTTCCCTTATGTCGTCAGTATCAGGCTTGAATGCAAGACCCCAAACAGCAATCTTTTTTCCTTTGAGGTTATTCTTGAAAAAGTTTCTAATTTTCGGAATGATAATTGTCTTCTGATTTTCATTAATACTCATCACAGAATCAAGAATGCTGAAGTCATATCCGATTTCTTTTGCAGACTTATGCAATGCCTTTACATCTTTCGGAAAACAACTCCCGCCGTATCCTATACCTGGAAACAAAAATCTTTTTCCGATCCTTGAATCATTACCCATTCCGATTCTGACCATATCAACATCCGCTCCAATCTTCTCGCATATATTTGCAATCTCATTCATGAAGGTAATTCTTGTCGCAAGATATGAATTGGCGGCATACTTGGTTAGTTCGGATGAACGCTCATCCATGAAGATAATTGGATTTCCCTGTCGCACAAACGGAGCATAAAGTTCTTCCAGGATTTTTCTTGCTCTTGCAGATCTTGTGCCGATTACAATTCTGTCAGGCTTCATGAAGTCATCAACTGCAAGTCCCTCACGAAGAAATTCAGGATTTGAAACGACATCAAATTCTGCGGATGAATTTTTTGAAATAGCTTCGCGAACCTTTTCCGCAGTTCCTACGGGAACAGTGCTCTTGTTAATTATGATTTTGTAACCCGTAATTATTTTTCCGAGCTGCTCCGCGACACTAAGTATATAGGAGAGATCGGCAGAACCGTCTTCGCCCGGAGGCGTAGGAAGTGCGAGAAAAATTATGTCGGAATTGTCAACTGCTTCTTTCAGATCCGTTGTAAATGATAATCTTCCTTCTGACACATTCCTTTCAAAAAAGGTATCAAGATCAGGTTCATAAATAGGCATTACATTTTTTTTCAGCTTCTCAACTTTCTCTTTATCAATATCTACACAAATGACATTATTCCCGGTGTCAGCAAGACATGTTCCTGTAACAAGACCAACATAGCCGGTCCCAACTATGGCAAGTTTCATTTATAAAAAATTATTCCTTTCTTTGATTTGTTTTTGAAAATGTAGAATCAGGCGAAGTTTCCGGAGATGCATATCTAAAGCCTAATTTCCTTGAATTGCTAAATTAACGAATTTATGTGAAATGAATAATCTATAAAAATATACCTATGTTACATCTGTTACATCTGTTGCATCCGGCTATCCCCGAATTAGAGAGTTCACAAGTTTACACAAGTTTACCTAATCATATTTTTGAATTCATTTCATTGTTGAATATTGATAACTTGATTTTATTTTCTCAAATTCCGTGAGTTACAAATTAGAATCCTTAAAGTATGATCTGAAGGGCGGTATAGCGGTTGCTGCTATATCACTGCCGATTGGAGTTGCATATTCGGAACTTCTGGGACTTCCTCCGGAGTCAGGAATTTATACTGCTGTATTTGCACTGATAGCATATTTCTTCCTGGGGACATCGAGAGAAGTAATTATTGGTCCGGATTCATCAACCGTTGCTCTTCTTGCATCATCTGTATTTGCCTTAGGTGTCGAAAGCGGGAAGATGAGTTCGCAATTTATATTCCTGACAACAATCACTGCGGGAATGCTTTTTTTCATAGCGGGAATTCTTCGTCTGGGGTTCATATCAAATTTTCTCTCGCGCCCCATACTTGTTGGATTTCTGAATGGAGTAGGAATTGTTCTGATAATCGGTCAGCTTCAGAAATTTTCGGGAGTTCCTGTCGCAGATGGAAATTCAATCAATGGTCTGTTTCAATTTTTATCAAACTTGGGATCATTCCACGCTCCAACCCTGATTACCGGTTTGATATCATTTGCAGCCATAAATGTTTTCAGAATATACTCACCAAAGGTTCCTTCACAATTGATTGTCATTGTTTTGTCGGTGATGGCAGTTTCCTTTTTTAATTTAAGTACTTACGGTCTTGCATTTACACCGGAGGTCAGCGGGAGTTTTCCGCTTCCGCTCATTCCGGATCCTCATATTTTCGGAAAATATTTTTCTAATATTTTTATTGATGCCTCGGCTATATTATTTCTTACTTTCACAAACACTGTGCTGGTAGGGAAGTCGCTTTCGAGAAATAAGAAGGAATATAATCCAGATAAAGAATTTTATGCTCTCGGAGTCGCGGATTTAGTTTGCGGAATCTTCAAAGGATTTCCCGCGAGCGGTTCCAGTTCCAGAACAGTACTGAACATAATCTCGGGTGGCGTGACAAAATATTCGATGCTGCTTGCGGCCGTAATCATGGTGCTGGTAGTTACCTTTTTCTCGCAACAGTTTTCAATGATACCTGCTGCGGTCTTTGCCGCCATAATTATTGATTCAGGCTTATCAATCGTTCGGCTGAAGGAATTTATGGAGATAAATGAATTCAGCAAACAGGAGTTTTACATCTCGCTGCTCTGCCTGATTGGCGTGTTGATCATAGGGGTGCTTGACGGAATATTGATTGCCATTATAGCTTCATTTGTCGTATTGATTAAAAAGACTTCCCGCCCCGGTGAGTATGAACTGGTTTACGATTCTGAATCGAACCATCTGCGGGAGATCAATGATGAAAATAAATCATCAATCAGAAAGGATATTTTGCTTTACAGATTTAATTCGGCAATGCTCTTCTTTAACTCTGATTTTTTTATCGAAAGACTGAATGCAAGAACATCTGAAAGAGCAGATGTCAAACGAATAATAATAGATGCAACACCCGTCAACTATATTGACTTAACGTCCCGGAATAATTTAATTGAACTTATTTGCGAGTATGCGGATAGGGGAATTAAAATAGTTTTTGTAAATGCCGATAAAATTTTTCGAGATAGGTTTTTGCCGAAGCTCGAAGAAAAAAACCTTGATGTAAATATTTTTTTCGATGATATCAGAACTGCTATGAATTTGGTCTGATGACCGGGAATGCAATTTCATTAGCATAACGGATTTCACGCAAGATGCGAATTCATTGAACTTCAGTTACCGTACCATTTTCAAACCTGTACTTCTTGCCTGACTTTTCACAGAATGCAAATCCATCCTTATCAAACGTCAGTCTTTTTCCTGCTTCGCTTACCCAGCCGACTACTTTTCCGGGATTGCCAATGACAAGAGCATAATCAGGAACATCTTTTGTTACAACCGTTCCCGCTCCAATGAGACAATGCTTGCCGAGTGTTGTGCCGCAAACAATAGTTGCATTTGCACCAATGGATGCGCCTTCTCTTACAAGAGTCTTCGAATAAAACTCTGCGCCTCTTTGCGGATATTTGCACTTCGGAAGAATTATGTTTGTAAAAACCATCGAAGGTCCGCAGAATACATAATCTTCAAGCGTCACACCCTCATATACCGAAACATTGTTCTGTATCTTACAGAAGTTACCGATCGTTACATTGTTCGCAACATTCACGTTCTGTCCAAGTGTGCAGTTCTTTCCTATCTTTGAACCGGGTTGTATGTGTGAGAAATGCCATATTGATGTGCCATCTCCTATTTCTATGTTGTCATCAACTACCGCAGTGGGATGTACCTTGTAATTTGCCATTTTGTATTAAGATTCTTTTTTTATTCAGATAAATTAACATCAATCTTGTCCTGCGCGCGTTCAAGAGTTTCTAAAACTTCAATTGCATTTCTTCCGTCTGAACGCGGAGTTCTGTGATTTATCACACATTCGGCGAAGTGCTGCTGTTCAATCTCGAGCGGGGATGTCTTTTCAAATTCAATATTTTCAAAATCATTATCCTTCTTGACAGGTACCCCGTCAACAATCTCAAATCCTTTTTTATAAAACTTCAATTTATTTTCAGGCAGCGAGTCTTCAAATACCATCATTGATTTATCTCCAATCACCACGAGTCTTTGCTCCTTGAAAGGATGCAGCCAGCTTACATACACGTGCGCATGCACATTGTTGTTGAATCTAAGATATGAGAGTGTGGTGTCCTGAATATTTTCCTGCAGAAAAACCGCTCCGCTTGCTTTCACATATACCGGAACTTCACCTGTAAAATACTGAATGACGGAAATATCATGCGGAGCAAAACTCCAGAGAATGTTTTCCTCCGTCCGTATAGTTCCGAGATTGAGTCTGTTGCTGTAAATATACTGAAGCTTGCCGAGTTTTCCTGTGTCGAGAAATTCCTTTATTTTCAGAATTGCAGGATGATACAGGAGCAGATGCCCTACCATTAATATCAAGTCTCTTTCGCTTGCAATATCGAGAAGAATCTTTGCATCTTCCGAGTTAAGAGTAATTGGTTTTTCGACGAGAACATTTTTCCCGTTTTCAAGCAGCTCCTTTGTTATTTCAAAATGCGTCTCTGCTCCGGTTGAAACAATCACGGCATTGACTTCCTTTTCTCTTATAATGTCAGAAATGTCAGTTGTAAATTTTATGCTTTCGGAAATCTGCCTGACATCCTTTTCCCGGGAAGGATTGCTGTCGCAGCAAATCAATAAGTCATTTCCGAAAATTTTATGTGCAGTACGGACATGATTCATTCCCCATTTACCGCAGCCTGCTATCGCCAGTTTAAAATCAGTCATTTATTATTCGCAAAAGATTTCTTTTAAAAATAAACAGAGCAAACCATTTTCGTGTCAGTGCATGTTTTGAAAATCTGAATCAGGCTTTGAATAATTTTTTGCCTTTGAATTTTTTGAATGCATTCCTTGTATCTACAATAATGCGCGCGCTGTTAAATATGAGCTCGTAGTCATAGTAACTGTGATCCGTGGAAAGCAGCACCAGGTCATACTTTGAAATGTTCTTCTTCGTAAGTGGCACCGACTTCTTTTTGAACTCATACTTGCGAAGTCTCGGGATTGAAGTTACGTACTCATCATTGTAATCCACGATAGCGCCTTCATCCTGCAGAAGCTCGATAAGTTTCAGAGATGGTGACTCCCGCAGATCATCAATGTCTTTCTTGTATGCAAGACCGAGTAAGAGAATCTTGGCGCCTTTGAGACACTTCTTGTTTTCATTCAATGCATGATAAACTTTGTTAACCACATATTCCGGCATTGCCGTATTGATCTCGCCCGCAAGCTCGATGAACTTGGTCGAAATTTCATATTCCCTTGCCTTCCATGTGAGGTAAAAAGGATCAATGGGTATGCAATGTCCGCCGAGTCCCGGTCCCGGATAAAAAGGAGTAAAGCCGAAAGGCTTTGTTGAAGCTGCTTCAATTACTTCCCAAATATCAATTCCCATTTTATCAAAAACCATTTTCAACTCATTTACCAGCGCAATGTTTATTGACCTGAAAATATTTTCAAGGAGCTTTGCAGATTCCGCGGCTTTGGTCGAAGAAACAGGGACAACTTTAGTGATTACTTTTTCATAAATCAGCCGTCCGATTTCTCTGCATTGCGGAGTAACACCGCCGAGTACTTTCGGGATTGTCGCAGTGGAATATTTCTGATTGTTCGGGTCTTCTCTTTCGGGAGAAAAGCAAAGATAAAAATCTTTTCCAACTTTCAATCCTTTGGATTCAAAAATCTTAAGAAGTATTTCATCTGTAGTCCCGGGATAAGTCGTGCTTTCAAGTGAAACGAACTGACCTTTCCTCAAATGCTTTCCGATAGTTTCAGCCGTTGTGATCACATAGCTCATATCGGGCTCTCTGTTATGATTCAGCGGTGTGGGCACGCAGACAATTACAGCATCGGCTTTTGGTAGCTTCGTAAAATCGGTTGTTGCATCAAGCTTTTTCTTTTCGACTGCTGATTTGATTTTTGCAGAAGGAATATGATTTATGTAGGACTTTCTTTCGGTAATGAGTTTCCTGATTTTTGATTCATCGAGATCGAATCCTATTACCTTGATTCCTTTATTTGCAAACTCAAGAGCAAGAGGAAGCCCGACATAGCCAAGACCGATTATTCCCACGGTAAAATTATTTGCGATTACTTTTTCTTTTAAATTCAAATACGTCCTTTCAGTAGATTGTTGATTTATTTTTTAAACAATTAGTAAAAATTCAGTTCTAAAATATTTATGAACTTGTATCAAGCTGTTTTGATGACACGCTACCGTTGGTTTTAGTTCTGTCATCCGGATGAGTGTAGTAGTAATAATAATTGTAATAATAACCATAAGCGCTTTTGTAGCTGAAATTATTAAACACTACTCCGAGAAAATTGTGGGCATCAATGCTTATCAGCTTTTCGCAAGTCCTGAAGAAGACATCGTCAGGAGTTTTGCCTGCCCGCAACACGAGAATTGTTCCGTCGGAAATTCTAAACAAGATTTCCGCATCGGTAACAGATATGAAAGGAGGAGAATCGATTATTATGAAATCATATTTTGCTTTCATCTTGTCAATGAAAGATTTCATCTGTTTAGATCCCAACAGTTCAGAGGGATTGGGCGGAATAGTTCCGCTTGTGATTACCTCAAGATTAGGAATCCTTGTCTGTCTTGTAATTTCCTCAAGCGTAGCATTTGTAAATAAATAGTCACTCAATCCGGGATACCGGTCTATCTCAAATATGTTATGTACTCTCGGCTTTCTAAGATCACAATCAAGCAGTAAAACTTTTTTATCCATCTGCGCAAGACTACCTGCGAGGTTAACGGATATCGTCGTCTTGCCTTCTGCGGGAACCGAACTCGTAAACAGTATTGTCTTAATTGGTGTCTCCTCAAGTTTTGCATACTGAACCCTTGTTCTCAACGCCTTGAAAGCTTCCGAAGGCGGAGACTTCGGCTTGTTTGCCACAATAAACTCGGATCCGGGTCCCCCTTTCAGATCATCAATTGCAGGTATCCATGACAATACGCTGAATCCTTTGTTCTCTATTTCATCAGGGCTCTTTACGGTATGGTCAAAATAATTTCTTGCAAAAGCAAATCCAACGCTCATGGCAAGACCAAGCAGCACTCCCATAAATATAATAAGCATTCTGTTTGGCTTCGAAGGCTTCGATGCAAGAATTCCCGGAGCTATGACAAGGACTGTTCCAAGTTTTATGCGTTCATTTATTTTTGCTTCCTGATATTTTTCCTCGAGTATTAAATAAAGTTTCTCCGTCGCTTTTCTGTTACGTTCAAGCTTTGCATACTCTATGCTTTGGGATGGAAGTTTGGAAAACTGTTCTTCGTATTTTCCGAGCATGCCCGAAAGAGTGTTGACCTTTGTGCTGTATGACTGTACACCAACTTCTGCTTCAATCAGTTTCTGTGCAATTTCTCTTCTCTCTTCCGGCGTGCTGGAATACAAACTCGACTCCAGTACTTTGAATTTCTCATCAAGCGTTTGTCTTAAAGGTTCAATCTTCTTGTTATATTCGGCAATCGTTTTTTCCTTAAGCTTACTGTCCTGCGGAATGGAGGACTCGATGTCCCGCTTTGATTCGAGATCTGCTATCTTTGACTGAATTTCATTAATGTATAGTTCATCAACTTTTCCCTTAAGATAACTGACAAGTGTAGGGTCAATTTTCTTAAGTTCTTCATTAAGACTGCTGTATTCTTTTTCACGAGTCTGAAGCTCAATGCTGGCAGCATTCTTCTCCGCTTCAAGTTGTGAAATGTTTTCAACAAGATTTTTCACCTGTGCATCAAGCAAAATCAAACCGCCGCTCTGCTGATATTTTTCAAGATCATTTTCTGCTTTTACAAGTTCATTGAACTTGTTTTCCTTCTCTTCTTTCAGATATCTCGTAAGTGTTGTAAGCTCCTCTCTTGAAAGATCAAGACTGAAAATCTGATAAACCCGTGAATAAAGATTTGCAATCAGCATAGCTTCATATTTCGCAGGGCTTTCTGCAACAATATCAACAATATCCAGTCCACGCTTCTGGTCAATTTTGACAATGCTGGAAAGTAAATCGGCAAGCGAGCTTTCCGAAACCAGCTCGTTCTTTTCTTCACCGGAATGATTGAAGATATAATAAAACTTTTCCCTGTCCTGCGTCAACCTGAATGTATCAAGGAGATTGCTTGCTACGCTTTCACGTATCTTGTAACTTTTTAAAACTTCAATTTCGTTTGAGATATATCTGTCGGTTATGAAATCCTGAAACTCGGGAATAAGGCTTGATGTGAGCACGCTTCCCTGCGGTCTGTTGATTTTAATCGTAGCAGTGGATTTGTAAATGTCTTTGGCATACAGGACATATATTACCGTAACTATAATACTTAACAGCGTGATTACTAACATAGGAATTACGTTCAGCCGCAGAATATTGACGTAATTTTTTAAGTTATCCTTTGAAGTATTCACATCGGGGGAGCCGTTCTTTGAGACGTGCGTAATACCGTTAAGGCTTGGTTTATTCATTTCTCCGGAGATTAATTAAAGTTACAGTAGAATAATTCTTCGATGCAGTGAAATTTGTTCAACGAATATCATGAATTTTTATAGGTTGAAAATAAAAAACTAAATAATTCATAATTATTTAGTTAATCAGTGGAATTTTTCAGTTTTTCGCAACAAAGATATATCGTTTAATTTATTATTTCAACTTAATTAGATTTACTTTCCAATACCCGCCAATACGCTTGCATGATTTTAATTTTAAATGATTTTAAAGATTTTCAATAATTTTCAATAATGCGTCAAAATATATTTCCTTGACAATGTTGTAAGTTATCATTCGGAAAAATTGTGGTATTATTTGAGTCTAAGAAAGTTCAGACTTTTATTTATTTTGATTTTTTTTTATGTTTATGCGATAATTTTGAATTCATATCTCTTATAATAAGGTTAGTTGAGGCTAAGTTTTTCAATAACATTATACATTTTTTTTCTCACCATTCCGGATATTTCATTTTCCCAGATTGACAGAGAAAGGGTAGGCAATGACCTTTTAGGGACACAACAGGGAGGCTTTTTCAACTATGGCGATAAAGACAAAGTGAACATTGAAGTTAATTTGTGGGGTTATGTTAAATATCCCGGAAAGTATCTGATACCTTCGGGCTCTTCAATCATTGACCTGATTTCTTATGGAGGCGGTCCTATTACTGAAGCGAAACTGGAAGATATAAGACTATTCCGACCGAGGAATGACAGCTTAAAAATTAAGAAAGATGAGATACTTAAGCTGAATTACAATGATCTTGTCTGGGAAGAAGCAAATGCCATGAAGACGAAGTCAAATTTTATTATGAAGCCGGGTGACGTGCTGATACTGACGGGTGAACCGAGATATTTTGCACGGGATAATGTAAACTTTTTTCTAAGCATTGCTGCAGTCATTACTTCAATCGGAATACTTGTTGTTTCTATTGCAAAGTAGAGTATTTGAAATGGAGAATTGATGACGAATGAAACGAAGAAATGGTTTGTGCTTCAGACCAAACCAAGGAATGAAAAGGTTGTTCACAAGCAGGTTGAGATGAAGGGAGTCGAGGTATTTACACCATTGACGGAAAAAATCCGAATCTGGTCAGACAGAAAGAAAAAAATTGAGGTTCCCCTTTTTTCAGGATATGTTTTCATTCACGGAGATGAGGAAGAAAGGCTGCGGGCAATTTCAAATACCAGCGGAGCAATCCGTTACATCTTTTATGAGAAAAGACCGGCTGTAGTAAGCGACAGGGAGATTGAACTGATAAAGCAATCCATAAAAGAGCCGGAAAAAGTAAGCATTGAGGAAAAGAAAATAAAGAAGGGAGATTTGATTTTGGTTTCGCACGGGATATTCAAAGGTATGAAGGGATACGTAAATGAGTTTAGAGGGAATTACAGACTGACTGTAAATCTTGAAGAGTTATCTTACTCATTCAGCATCATACTGAATTCAAATGAAGTAACTCTATTGAAAACTGCATAGGTAAGGTAAAGTAAAATTATTTGTGATTCGAAATTAATTAATCAGGAAACATCGCTAATGACTTAATGTTCTCAGAATGTGAGTCAATTAGCGGAGCTTTGAATATTAGACAGATATAATGGTTTAAAAATTTATCCGAAGGGACAAAAAGTTTAAATGAAATTTTTGGTAACAGGCGGAGCCGGATTCATAGGCTCAAATGTAGTGAGAGAAATTCTCCAAAGAGGTCATGATGTCAGAGTACTGGACAACTTCAGTTCCGGCAAAAGGGAAAATCTGACAGAGTTCGAAAAAGACATTGAGCTTATCGAAGGCGACATTAGAAGCTATCACATTGTGCAGCAGGCCGTCAAAGGCGTTGAAGTTGTATTGCATCAGGCTGCTCTGCCTTCGGTGCCGAGGTCAATTAAAGATCCCATAACGACTAACGAAGTTAATGTCAGCGGAACGCTTAACATTCTTGAGGCATCGGTTGCGGCGAATGTAAGGAGAGTCGTTTACGCATCATCTTCCTCCGTTTACGGAGATAATCCGGAACTGCCCAAGCATGAAGGAATGCTTCCTAATCCGCTGTCCCCTTATGCCGTGTCCAAACTTGCGGGGGAAAAATACTGTAATGTATTTTCAAGAATTTTCGGACTCGAGACAATCTCACTTAGATATTTTAATGTGTTTGGACCAAATCAGGATCCATCTTCACAATACTCGGCAGTCATACCAAAGTTTATCAAGGCAATCATAAGAAATGAGCGCCCTGTAATTTTCGGAGACGGAGAGCAGTCACGCGATTTTACTTATGTATCAAATGTTGTGTGCGGCAACTTGCTTGCATCTGATTCAAAGTGTGATTCGGGAATTGTGATGAACTGCGCATATAGCCACAGGGTTACACTCAACGAACTTGTAAAAAGCATAAACCGAAATCTCGGGAAAGATATTGAACCTATGTTTGAGAAGCCGAGGGCAGGAGATATCAAACATTCCTATGCGGATATTAATCTTGCAAAAAGTAAGATTAACTTTGTTCCGGATGTTGATTTTGAAAAGGGATTAAAGATGACGATAGAAACTTTTATGACCAAAAGTGTTTCAAATTGAGAAACTTGTTTGTAGCTTTAAACTGTTTGAAATTTTCGCAACGGCAAGATGTTCATTAACGCATTTTGTGAGCATTCGTAATAAAAAATGACTAAGAAATTTGCAATAATTTATTTATATTTTTTGCGATAAGTCATAACTTGAGCGGATTAATTCAAAAAATTTTTAATTATTAAAAGTACGATTTGATTTCACACCGTTATTTGCTCTTAACTTTATTTTTCTTTTTTGTCTTTATGGAAAATGGATTTACACAGAATGACAGTGACAAAATTAAAGTTGGACCTGAAGAAATAATGTCCGCGAAGGGAAATTATCATAACTTCGCAGATAAGAATAAAGTGAATATTGAGATTGTTGTTCTCGGATCTGTGCCCGGACGATACCTCATTCCGCAGGGAACATCCTTGTTTGAATTCTTGCTCATGGCAGGCGGAACGAGTTCTTATCTTGTGGACGATATTAAGATAGTGAGGTTCAGGAGTGAAACTCCGAATTTAAAAGGAAGCGAAGTAATGGAGTACAATTTCACCGATCTATACTCTGACGATAAAAGAGACATTCTCCGGTCCCAGAAAAATCCCGTGCTCCGGCCGGGAGACATGATTGTTCTTCCCGAACCAAAAGTTGCCGAGCAAACAATCTTCTATTATATAAGAGAGACAATATATTTTATAGGAACCCTTGTTTCATTTTATTATCTGATTGATAACGTAATAAGAAGATCACAGAACTAAGATTAAACAGAATACCTTTGTCCCGAAAAAATAAATCCAGATTTTAACTATGGCAAAAAATAATTCTTACGATGAATTTGATGACATTGACCAATCTCAAGAGAGCGCTCCTTCGAAGGATGTTGTAAAAGAGTATATTAATGTTCTTCGTCAGAACTTAATCCCGATTCTCATAATCCTTTCAGTAAGCATTATTTATACTCTGATATATGTTAATACTGCAACTAACATTTACCGCAGCACGACAAGCGTAAAGCTCGAGAGTCCGCAGGGAAATATTCTTACTGCAAATTTCGGCGTAGATGCAGGAGCTCCTACAAATGAAAAGTATATTGCAGTTCAGATAGCAGTAATGAAGAGCTATGACATCAGAGATGAAGTGGCGAAGATGCTCATAGATTCATTTAACACGGGCGGCAGAAAATACAGTTTGCTTTTGAACAGTGCATTGCTTCCTGAAACTGTTGCAGTATCGCAGGAGGTCTTGCGAAGAGATCTTTCCAATATTGTAACTATTGCTGCAGTGAAAGGTCTCGATGCTATCAGCATTACTGCTGAAGGTCCGATATTTGAAGAACTTCAGTTCATAACAAAAACTTACGCGGATGTTTATCTGATGTATAATATCGAGCTTAGCCGCCAGGATATTACAAATGTGAAGAAGTTTATTGTTGATGAAAAGGAAAAGAAATTCAAAGAGTTAAATGATGCCGAATCTTCAATAGAGAATTTTCAGAAGCGCACAGGATATATGTCCCTGTCTTCGCAAACCGGCGGTCTTGTGAACAACATTGCAACTTATGAGGCGAACATTAAAGCCAATGAGATTGAAATGAGGATACGTGATAATAACCTGAAATCATTGAAATCAAGATATGATACAATGGATCCGCAGATTGAAGATTACATCCAGGCGCAGATTAATCAGGCACATCTTTCTGCAATGCAGTCACAGGTGACAAGTCTGGAAATCCAGCGTGATATAGAAGTTGCTCCGATTCAGGATGAACTTGTAAAGGCTAAGACAAAAGAAACTTTTGACAAGAAGATTGATGCATTGAGAGAGAAACTGCAGGAGCAGATAGAAATTATGAAGTCCGGAATCAATGCTGTTACGCCAGCCGAAAAGCGGGCATTGAGCGAACAGATATTCAAGGACAAGCTTGAGATTCAGGACCTCACATTGAAAAACCAGTCATATCGTGACCTGATTAAGGCAACGCAATCGGAGCTTTCCACATTGCCTGAAAAGATGAGCGAACTTGTGAAGCTTGAGCGTGACAGAACTTCGGCTGAAAAGTTGTACACTACTCTTGAGCAGAAATATCAGGAAGCGACAATAAACGAAAGAGCTCGTGTTGGTAATGCATCTATTCTTGATCTGGGTCTTGATAACAATACGCCGGTAGCGCCCGATCGTCCGAAGATAATTCTATTCGGAGTTCTGATTGGTCTCGGACTCGGACTCGCATTTGCGTTTGTCAGAAATTATCTGGACAAATCAATTAAGTCGCCGGAAGAACTTGAAAGCAAAGGAGCAAGTGTATTGTCCTGGATACCTAAGATTGAAACTATCGGTAAGAATGGTCAGAGTACTCCTGAATTTATTGTTGGGAATAAATCTAACTCCGCAGCATCAGAAGCATTCAAGGCATTGAGGACAAGGATACAATTCTCAAGGCTCGAATCGGAACAGTTGAAGACAATACTTGTCACAAGTTCGATTCCGTTTGAAGGGAAGACAATTGTTTGCTCGAATCTCGCAGGAAGTTTTGCTCAAGCAGGAAAGAAAGTTCTTATACTTGATTGTGACCTTAGAAAACCGAGAGTGCACAACGTGTTTGAGACAGATAAATTTCCGGGATTGAGCGATTATCTTTTTACCAATGTGACGCTTGAAGATATAACACGCAAGACACCGATGGATAACCTTTACTTTATAACCAGCGGAACTATTCCTCCGAATCCTTCGGAGCTTCTTGGCTCTGTGCAGATGAAGCAATTCATACACAAGCTCAAGGAGATTTATGATATGATAGTAATTGATTCTCCGCCCTTCATTACCGTAACCGATTCTGAAATTCTGTATAACATAACCGACGGAACAGTTTTGGTTTGTCAGGCAAACAAGACACCTGCTGATGCTTTCTGGAAAACTTATGAAAGGCTAAGCAAGAAGTATCCGCATCATTTGCTTGGATGCGTATTAAATAATTTCAACTTCAAGAGTTCTTACGGATATTATTATAACTATTACTATTATTATTCACAGCCGGAGTCTAATAAGAAGATTTTGAAATAGGATAGTTGTTTTAATTTTAACAGTTCTTCGAAGCTGTCAATTGGACCCTGAAAAAATTTTAGCTTTAACTTTATCGCCCCAGAATTCCGCAAGTTATCTTGCCTCCGGAAATCAAATTTTAATTTTGAATGAGTAAACATTTAGCCGAACCTGAATGGACGCTTGAGATCAAGCCCGTATCGGGATGGCTGAATTTTCACATTAAGGACGTGTGGAGATATCGCGACCTGCTTCTGATGTTTGTGAGAAGAGATTTTGTCGCAGTTTATAAGCAGACTATTCTTGGTCCTTTCTGGTTTTTTCTTCAGCCGATTCTGACAACAATCACTTTTACAATTGTATTCGGCAACATAGCAAAAATTCCAACCGACGGAATTCCTCCGATTTTATTTTACATGTCGGGAATTGTGAGTTGGAATTATTTCGCAGATTGTCTTACAAGAACCTCTTCCACATTTGTAGCAAATGCAAACATCTTCGGCAAGGTCTATTTTCCGAGGCTTGTGAGTCCGCTTTCAAATGTAATTTCACTGCTGATGAAATTCGGGATTCAAATGGTTTTACTGACAGGATTCATTATTTATTTTAAATCAAACGGATCAAATGTAAATCCCAATCTGTACATACTGCTTACTCCTTATCTGATTTTCTTAATGGGCGGCCTCGGACTCGGATTCGGAATAATTGTTTCTTCGCTTACTACAAAATACAGGGACTTGTCTTTTCTTGTCAGTTTCGGAGTTCAACTGCTGATGTATGCGACGCCTGTAATTTATCCTTTGTCAGCACTGCCTGACAAATACAAATGGTTAGTTCTTGCAAACCCCATGACTGCAATTGTGGATACATTTCGTTATGCATTTCTTGGAGCAGGTTCATTCAACATTGAGAATCTGATTTACAGTACAATATTTATGTTTGTAATTCTTAGCATTGGTGTAGTAGTTTTTAACCGCGTCGAAAAAACATTTATGGATACGGTTTAATTTTTCCAATTTATGAGCCAGGTCATAAAGGTCGAAGGTCTTTCAAAATTATACAGACTTGGAATAGTCGGCAGGAGAACTATAAGCGAGGATGTAAACCGACTCTGGGCAAAGATTCGGGGAAAGGAAGATCCTTATATGAAAGTCGGAGAAACAAATGTCAGATCAGTTTCAGGGAAAAGTGATTATGTATGGGCGCTTAAGAATATTAACTTTGAAGTTAAGGACGGTGAGCGATTCGGAATAATAGGAAAGAACGGCGCAGGAAAATCCACGCTGCTCAAGATTCTCTCAAGAGTTGCAAGTCCCACAAAAGGTTCTGTAAGACTGAAAGGTAGAGTAGCGAGTCTTCTTGAAGTGGGGACCGGATTCCATCCTGAACTTACAGGCAGGGACAACATCTTTCTCAACGGTTCAATTCTCGGCATGACTCAAACGGAGATAAAGAAAAAGTTTGACAGTATCGTAGATTTTTCCGGAGTCGAGAGATACATTGATACACCGGTGAAAAGATATTCTTCCGGAATGTATGTCAGGCTTGCCTTTGCAGTCGCTGCACATCTTGAACCGGAGATTCTTATTGTTGATGAAGTGCTTGCCGTAGGAGATGCCGAGTTTCAGAAGAAGTGTCTCGGGAAGATGCATGATGTTTCGGAAAAGGAGGGAAGAACAGTGTTGTTTGTCAGTCATAATCTTCAGGCAATTAAAAATCTCTGTCAGAAAATTCTGATTCTTGATAACGGCGAAATGTTTACGCTTGGTCAAACGGAAGAATCTTTGAAAATTTATAATGAACTTGTAAGAGGAACAAAGATAGATGCACATACGGAGATCGGCAATATTACCAACAGGAGAGGCAGCGGCGCAATAAGGTTTACAAGCATTGAGATTCTTGATTCTTCGGGAAGCAAACGATACAAATATGATCTTGGCGAGTCCGTCAGATTCAGAGTCTCTTATAAAGTTTACAAAAAAATGAAAGGGCTGCGTCTGATAGTAGCTCTACTTTCCGGGCTGTCGCGGGAATGTCTGACACTTGCTTATCACAAACTTACGGATGTAGAATTGATCCCCGGTGATTCAGGCGAAGCCGAAGTCGAATTTACGGATCTGAATATAAAGCCCGGGGAATATCCCCTTTATTTTGAACTTATTGATGGCGGGCATAACTCAAATTCTAAAGACGTAATTGACGACCTCACCGCGCCGCTGATCATAAAAGGAACGGGAAGTTACAACGGAACAAGTTTTTATCCTGACAAGCCTTCGGGTTACTTTTCAACAGAAACAGTTTTAAATTTGAATGAGATATTCAAGGATGAAGCAGTAATAAGGAAGGCGCTTTGATTCAGCAAGTTTTCAATTTATCAATTTAATTGAAAGGAATTTTACCATGAAAGACAATGCAATGACTAAATCAATGGGAATGCTCTTCGGAGACGATTTCCTTGATAAGTCCCCGCCGCTTTATTCGGGAGGCGTTGCGGCAAACATTCTTGGTCTGCACGTGTTCAGAACACTCTACTTAAATTTATGGAGATTAAGACCGAAGAAAGTAAGAAAAGAAATTCAGCACTATGCCGATGTCCTCGATAAGGATGGAATACTTATCATTCCTGACTTCTTTCCGAAGGAACAGTTTGATGAAATTAAAAGAGAGTTTGACGAATCCTACAAAGGATGGTCACCTTTTGATTTTACCGAAGCCGAATTCTCAAAGAGACAGAAAGATTTTCCTGAATACTTTCATACCATCGCGGAAAAAATAATTTCACCTGAAACATCCGCATTCACAAAATATTTTGTCAACAACGAACTGATTAATGAATTAACAGCTGCAGTAGTTCACAGAAAGAGCAGATTAAAACCTCATCACCATTTCTGGTATTTGCAGAGAAGGACGCTCGAAAATGAGAATGCGGGCAGTCTTCATTCAGCAGCTTTTCCTCATGCCGATGTTCCATATCCCACGATAAAAGTGTTCCTGTATATGAATGACGTAGATGAATCAAACGCTGCATACATCTATGCAAAGGGCTCGCATAAGCTTTCGCTTAAGAGGCTTCTGTTTGAATACAAGCTAAGCGTAAGATTCTCAAAGACGAAGAATGATATTGTAACAAATGAAGATATAGCCAAGCTGGGATATTTCCCGGAATCAATCACAGGGAAAGCAAACACGCTGTTCATCTCAAACAATATGGGATACCATAACAGAGGAGATTTCAAGACGCTTGAACCGAGGATGACAGCGCAGCTTGATTTCAGGCACATGGAAACCTGGAGAAATACTTTATTCAGAAATGATACCGATATTGTTTCAAGGATCTCAAGAAAAATTGTGAAGTCATTTGACCATGCAAAAAAGAAAAACCTCCGTGCAAGTTTCGGTAATAATAACATGTCATAATTACGCCCGTTATCTTTCGAGGGCGATAAGAAGTGCGATCAATCAAAGCGTTGACAGAAGTCACTATGAAATTATTGTAGTGGATGACGGGAGCACGGATGAGACACGAAAGGTAATGAGTACATACAAAGGAAGGATAAAACCACTCATACTTGGGAAGAATGTAGGACTTGCTGCAGCGAGGAATGAAGGAATTAAATCTGCATTAGGAAGATATGTGGTAAATCTCGACGCGGATGATTACATGGATGAAAATCTTCTGATGTTTGAAATGACATTTCTGAATTTTAATTCTGAATGGGATGCGGTATCGTGTGATTACTATTTAGTTGACGATTCGGAAAAGCATATCGAAAGAATATCGGGATTGAAAAAGCCAATTGCGTGCGGAGTAATGTTCAGAACAGATTTGCTTTTCGGAATCGGATTGTATGATGAAAATTTTAAGATGAGAGAGGAAGAAGATTTGCGCTTGAGATTCGCAAAGAAGCACAAAATCAAAAACATAGACCTGCCGTTATACAGATACAGAAAGCATAACAATAACATGACGAACAATAAACAGGGAATGGCAAAGTATAAGAAGATATTGAAAACAAAACACAATAATCACTGACAGCATAGGTTTGAGCTGCATTGCTTTCATTGCCGCAAGAATGGGTTCAGAAAGAATGCCGGGAAAAGTGTTGAGCAGTCTTGCCGGAATTCCCTCACTGGTCCACATATTTACTATCTTAAGAAATTGTAAACGCGTAGATGATTTTGCCGTGCTTACAACGGGACTCAAAGAAGATGATGTCATAGAAGACATAAGCGGCGAACATGGAGTAAGAGTCTTCAGAAGTTCTGTTCATGATGTACTCGAAAGATTCAGAGTGGCTGCGCTTGAACTGAAGCCGGAGAAGATTGTAAGAGTTACGGGCGATGATCCACTTATGGATCCTGAAATAGTTGACATGGTAATTGGAGAGCATGACAGCGGCAAATATGATTATACTTCAAACATGATTGAAAGAAGTTATCCCAGAGGGATGGATACCGAAGTGATTGAATATGATGCATTGAAACGGACATGGGAATCAACGGCGGACAGAGATGACAGGGAACATGTCACGCTTTATATCAGGAGAAACCCCGCCATGTTCAGGCTTCATAATGTCAGAGATAAAAATGATGATAACAGTGATTTGAGATTTTGCATTGACACAGAAGATGATTACAGGTTTGTCAGCAAAATTTTTGAAGAGTTATACGATGGTTCTCCGATAAAGATGAACAGAGTAATCGAGTTCCTGAATGAAAATCCGGAGATGCGAAAAATAAATTCGCACATCAAACAGAAGCCGGTTAAAGGCAGAGTTTTCTGAACCTTGGCAGAGCAACAATTCAGCTAAATATTTTCCATAGCCGTAATACTCCTATTTATTCCGACATTAAAAATTCATGATAGAGATTCCTGATTTTTCCAAGACATTTGATTTCGAGAACCAGTTTTATCTTACCTGTGACCCGCAGAGAATAGGAAAATTGATTGCTCATTACGAATTGTATAAGATGGCTTCCGCAATCGAGGGAGACATTTTCGAATGCGGAGTGTTTAAAGGCGCATCGCTGATTCGATTTGCAATGTTTAGAAATATTTTTGGTGATAAATCAAGAAGAAAGCTCTTCGGCTTTGACACGTTTGGGAAATTTCCCGAAACAAATTTCGTTCCTGACATTTCAATGCGAAAGGACTTCATTCAAAGCAGCGGGAGCGAAAGCATAGGAGCAGAGCAGCTCCACGACATCCTGAAATTCAAAAACTGCGATGATGATGTGAATCTGATTGAAGGCAATATTACTGAAACTATTCCGGAATTTGTGAAATCATATCCTGAAATTAAAATTGCCCTTATTAATCTTGATGTTGATGTCTATGAACCGTCTGTAACGATCCTCGAACATTTATATCCCAGGTTGCAGAAGGGAGGCATTCTAATTCTTGATGATTATGGCGTGTTTCCGGGAGAGACTAAGGCTGTTGATGATTACTTCAGAGACAAAGTCGTTCATATAAAGAAATTTCCATTCACATCAACTCCGAGTTTCCTCATAAAAGAATAACTTCATTTCAGATTCCCAACTTTTGGCGAAAATGAAAATACTTGTTTGCGGTCTGGGCTCGATCGGGAAAAGGCACGTCAGCACTTTGAGAACGCATGGTGATTTTGAATTTGTTGCATTGAGATCGGGTGTTACGGGAAAAGGTAACAGTGAAAATGTCGAAGAAATTTTTGATGCAAAGGAAATTCCGCATTACAAATTTGATGGAGCGTTAATCACTAATCCAACTTCAGAGCATATCAGAACAGCATTGCAGGTTGCCGGATACGGAATTCCACTCTTCATAGAAAAGCCGCTTGATAAAAATCTTGAGCTGGCAGATGAGCTTGAGGATCTCGTCGTGAAGAATGGCGTGCCTGTTCTAATAGGATATAACATGCTTTATCATCCTGCGATCGAGAAGATGATTGAGATGATAAGGGAAAATGCCATCGGAAAGATAATCGCAGCTAAATCGCAGTTCGGGACATACATGCCGGCATGGCATAAGGATGAAGATTACAGAGAGAGTTACGCGGCAAAAGCTTCGCTTGGAGGAGGAGTTGTTCTGACTTCCATTCACGAGCAAAATTATCTGACTGAAATGTTCGGAGAGGCAGTTGAAGTAATGGCAATGAGAACCGGAGGAAATGTATTGGGAATTGATTCGGAGGAAGGCTCGGAGATAATTATGAGACACTCAAGCGGCGTCGTCTCGAACATTCATTTGAATTTTTTCCAAAGACCGTATACGCGGACTTGTCAACTGATAGGAAGTGAAGGTACAATATTCTGGGACTTCATGATACCCGAACTCACATTGTTTACAAATGGAAAACTAACGAAGATAAATCTTGGAAGTGATTACGTTGAATTATTAAATACGAGTTACCGGAATCAAATGCGGCATTTCATTGAAGTAATCGAAGGGAAAGCTTCAACGGGCGTTCCTCTTTCATCCGGGATAAGAGACATGAGAGTTGCGCTCGACATCTTAAAACAAATCCGAAAAAATTAATCTAAAAATATACAATTGGAATTACGAACAACTGAAGCAGGAGAAATAGATTTTAAGAATAAATTTAATCTCGATAAGAAAGTGATCGTCATCACAGGCGGTATGGGTCTGCTTGGAAAAGCATTTGCCGAAGCCTGCGCCCAATATGGAGCCACTGTTGTGCTTGCGGATATAGAAAAGATGAATGCAGGGTCGTTTGCGGAAAAACTTAGCAAGAAGTTTGAAAGAAAGATGACAGGCATTTCGATTGATGTCGGAAAGCGGGATGATGTTGAAAGACTGAAGAATATAGTAATAAAAGAACATGGAAGAATTGACGGGCTTATTAACACGCATCAGAATAAGACTGCAAAATTTTTTGCAAAGTTCGAAGAGTATAAGGATGAAGACTGGGACGCAGTGGTCGAGACAAATCTTAAAGGAACTTATCTTACCTGTCAGATTATCGGAGGACACATGGCTGAAAATGGAGGAGGTTCAATTATAAACATGCCTTCGACATATTCTGTTGTTGCGCCAAATCAAAAGTTATACATCGGGACGAGCATTGGTTGTCCTGCGGCATATTCTGCATCAAAGGGTGGTGTAATGGCTCTGTCGCAATATCTCTCGACATACTGGGCATCAAGCGGAGTAAGAGTGAATCAGATCACTCCACACGGAGTGTGGAATAATCATGAAGATAGATTTGAAAAGAATTTTTCCGAGCTTTCACCGCTCGGAAGAATGAGTTATAATCATGAAGTTGCCGGTGCCGCAATCTTCCTTTTGTCTGATGCATCAAGTTATGTAACAGGACATAATCTGATGGTTGACGGAGGCTGGACGGCTTGGTAGTATTTTTTGTTTGAAAGGCAATGATACAATTTTATTTCCTTAAGAATAATACATGAGTGTTTCGATAGAAAAATTTCTGGAAAATTATGATCCGGACATAATAAATCGTCCATATATAATTGCAGAAGCCGGCGTGAATCATGAGGGCAGCATTGAACTTGCAAAGAGGCTGATTGATGAAGCGGCACAGGGCGGGGCGGATGCAATTAAATTTCAGACTTACAAAGCTGAAACGCTTGCATCAAAAGACAGTCCTTATTACTGGGACATTACAAAGGAGCCCACGAAGAGTCAGTATGAACTTTTCAAGAAATATGACAGATTCTGGAAAAAGGAATTTGAAGTTCTGAAGAAAGAATGCGACAAAGCCGGCATTGAATTTATGTCAACGCCTTTTGATACAGAAGCTGCAACTTTTCTCAACGATCTGATGCCGGTTTATAAGATTTCATCTTCTGATATTACAAACATTCCGTTCATTGAATATATGTGCAAATTCGGCAAGCCGGTTTTACTTTCAACCGGCGCATCAACAATTGACGAGATAAGCGAAGCTGTTGAGACGATCAAAAGACATGGCAATAAACTTTGTCTGTTGCATTGTGTATTGAATTATCCGACGCTGAATGAGAATGCAAACCTTGGAATGATAATGGATTTGAGAAGAAGATTTCCTGATGCTGTCCCGGGATATTCCGATCACACGCTGCCGGGAACAATGGAAGTTCTGAAGGTTGCCGTGCTGCTTGGGGCTGCAGTTTTAGAAAAGCATTTTACTTTTGATAAGGCTCTTCCCGGGAATGATCATTATCATGCGATGGATAAGGATGATCTGAAATTTTTTCTTAGTGAGATGGATAAAACATTTTCAATGCTGGGAAGATTCGAGAAGGATGCTATTGCTTCAGAGGATGCTGCGATCAAAAATGCAAGAAGAAGTCTCGTCGCAAAGCGAAATATTGCCAAGGGAAAAATAATTGAATATGAAGACTTGACATGGAAACGTCCGGCAAGCGGAATCAGTCCGAAGTTCATTGATAAACTAATTGGGAAAAGAGCTGGCATGGGGATTACGGAAGATGAAGTTTTAAAATGGGAGATGTTTGAGTGACTCAATTGATTCAATTGGTATAGTCCTGACAGAACTGGAAAAGAGATTTTGTCGAATTGTACAAAGATACTGATTCAACGTTATTAGAAAAGACAGTTCAATGAAAAAAATTGTTGCTTCAATTGAAGCCCGGATGGGTTCGAGCAGACTTCCGGGAAAAGCAATGCTGGATTTTTCCGGTAAACCCGCGCTTCATCTACTTATCGAACGTTTATCAAGATCCCGCTTCATTGATGAAATTGTAATTGCCACAACTGTCAATCCAATAGACGATGTCCTCGAATCTCTCGGGAAAGAACTCGGTGTGCGCACGTTTCGCGGAAGCGAAGACGATGTGCTCGGAAGAGTCGTCGGAGCAGTTGAATTTGTGAATGGAGATTTAATAGCAGAAATCACCGGTGATTGTCCATTGATGGATCCAGAAGTTATTGACTACGTGATAAATGAATTCATCTCTAATTCTCCCGAATACGATTATGTTACCAATATCGGATACGTTGGAGACGAAGTTCGTGAAATCCCGATCGGAATGGATGTGAGGGTTTTTACATTCAGAGATTTGAAACATATCAGCGAGATAACAAATGATCCGGAAGACAGGGAGCACGTGTCATTGTATTTTTTCAGAGGAGGAAAGGACAAATATAAACTTCATAACGTCAGTACACCTGATAGATGGAAACGAAAATATAATCCGAGACTGGCGCTGGATACAAAAGAAGATTACGAAATGCTTAAGCATATTCACGAAGCCTTGTCAGCATCTGACGATAAATATGGACTTGAGGATATTCTGAACTATCTCGATGCGAATCAGGAGGTATTGAAAATTAATTCTTCAGTGATCCAGAAGACTGTTAGTAATTTAAATTGATTGTGAGCGCAGAAGTATATTTCGCCAAATGAAAAAGCTGCAGCGGTTCAGCGTCAGTATCATCGGCTGCGGGGACATCGGATTTGGTTTTGACCGTGAGAAAAAAATTAATGGCGCACATACTCATTTCAATGCATTCCGGAAAAATAAGAACTTTGAGATAATTTCAGTTGCCGAACTGAACGCGTCTGTCAGGAAGACAATTACAAAAGAATTTGGAATTCCCTCATTTGAAAACTATCAAGAAATGCTTGATACAGAAACTGCAGACGTGATCGTTGTCTCGTCGAGTGATGAATCACATTTTAGAATACTGAAAGACCTTTTACGATACAATCCGAAATTTGTCTTCTGTGAAAAACCTCTGGCAACGAACAGAGAAAACGTTGAAGAGCTTGTGCTGAAGTTTAGTGATTCTGACATTCCTTTGATGGTAAATTTTACCAGAAGGTTCATGGATGAATTTTCAGAGATAAAGGAAGCAATTGAAAAGCGAAAGCTTGGAGAAATTCAGTCAATGACATTTTATTATTCCCGCGGGTTGACTCATAATGCGTCGCATTATCTGGATTTGATAAACTGGTATATAGGTGAGACGGAGAAAAATCTTTTTAAAATTTCTTCGCGAGACGGATTCGGAAAGGATGATGATACGGTTTCGTTTGATCTTATATATGACGGCGGGCTTGAAGTAAGATTTATCGGACTTGATTGCGGTAAACTTTCGTTTGCGGAAATTGATATTGTCGGGACAAGAGGAAGAGTGAAGATCAATTACAACAATGAGATAGAATACTTCAGCGTGATTCCGAATAAAAATTTTGCCGGATACAGTTCATATAAACTCGATGTAAAAAAGAAATTAAGATTTGAGAAGGCTCTACCTAACGCGGTCGAAAATATTCATAGACATCTGAAAGCTCGACATCCTCTCAAATCACCGGCAAGTAATTCTTTGGAAATTTTTGAACTCATCAACAGAATAAAATCAAAGTCTTATGCCTAAGTTAGCATTACTCGGTGGGACTCCCGTCCGCACAAAAATTTTTCCTCAAAGCAATACAATAGGCGAGGAAGAAAAACAGGCAGTTATGCGGGTGCTTGATTCAGGGAATCTTTCTCAATATGTCGGTTCATGGAATCCTGATTTCATGGGAGGTCCGATGGTGAGGGAATTTGAGAAAGAATGGGCCGAAGCATTCGGAGTGAAACATTGCAGAGCAGTGAACTCGAACACATCGGGATTATTTGCATGCATCGGCGCGTGCGGAATAGAACCCGGAGACGAAGTAATTGTTTCGCCTTATACAATGACGGCAGGTGCAATCGCGCCCCTGATATACGGCGCAGTTCCGGTCTTTGCAGACATTGATGAAGATATTTTCTGTCTTGATCCCAAAAGCATTGAGGCTAACATTACAGAGAGGACAAAGGCGATACTCGTTGTTCATATATGCGGACATCCGACTGAAATGGATGAAGTAATGGCAATTGCAAAAAAGTATAATCTGAAGGTAATTGAAGACTGCGCTCAATCTCCAATGTCTGTTTACAAAGGAAAACTTGTGGGGGCGATAGGGGACGTGGGAGTTTTCAGCCTGAATTATCACAAGCATGTTCACACGGGTGAAGGCGGAATGATAGTAACGAATGATGATGAGATTGCGGAAAAAATTGAACTGATACGAAATCACGGAGAAGCTGTTGTCGAAGGAAAGAAGACGAAAGATCTCTGGAACACATACGGATATAATTTCAGAATGCCGGAGATTGAAGCTGCAATCGGGATTGAGCAATTGAAGAAACTTCCTGCATTGATTGAAAAAAGAATTGAGAATGCAAATTATCTCTCACAAATAATCGGACAACTGCCCGGAATTATCCCGCCGCTTGTAAAAGAAAATTGTAAGCACGTTTATTATCAGCAGACTTTCAAATTTAAGAAAGATATAACGGGCATTCACAGGAATACTTTTGTAGATGCATTGAAGGCAGAACTTCCGACGATGGTGCTCCGAGAGTCAACTCCAATCATCGGATGCGGATTTGCGCCTCCACTTTATCTTCAGCCGATTTATCAGCAAAGGATACACAAGTGTTCTTTCAATTGTCCGAGATATGACGGCGTTGTGTCTTATGAAAAAGGTTTATGCCCCGTGACAGAGAAAATGTTTTTTGAAGAAGTCTTTACGCATGAATTCATGAGGCCAAGTTTTTCAAAATCAGATCTTGAAGATGTAGTAAATGCATACCATAAAGTTTATGAGAATATGAATGAATTGAAAGAGTACGAATCAAAAAATGCGATTACTGCATAGATGAAGAAGAGAGCGCTTCTGGCATTCGATGATCCGGGCGGAGGATTGGCAGTGTGCTCTCTTATACAGGAACTGAAGAAAAATGATCTCAACCTTGAAATTTATTCCGGCAAGCTTAGTGAAAAAATCGTGAAGGCGATTACAAATAATTTTTATCATATTGATTCTGATATTACCCGTAAGGATGCCGACAGGATTCTTGACAATTACATGCCTCACATTTTAATTACGGCAACCGGAGGCGGCAATGCGGAACAGTTGCTTCGAAATTCCGCTCGTGAAAAAAAAATCCGTAGTGTGGTAATACTCGACTTCTGGAAAGATTATAAGAGACGATGGAAATTTGCAGATTATCCTTTGAGCGCGATGAAGGATAAAGTCTGCGTTATGGATGAGCTTACAAAACAGGAAATGATCGAAGAAGGATTCCCTACTGAAAACTTATTTGTAACAGGTCATCCTTACCTTGATAAAATTTTTTCAAATGGAAATGAAAGGACTTCAAAGGTCATTTCTGCAGAGAATGAAGTCAGCATACTATTTCTTTCACAGCCTTTGCGGATTCTTGGAGTGACGGAATATAAAATTCACCCGCTGAAAGTTTTTCTGGGTGCCGTGATGAATATTATTGAAACATCCGGGAAGAAATTCAAAGTTACAATCAAGCTCCATCCTTCTGAAATTCAATCGGATGAAATAGACAAGATCATTGCTGATTTTCATTCCGGGAATTTCGCATTGCAATATGCGCCGGCAGATTTGAATGTGAATGAACTGATTGAAGCCAATGACATTGTTGCGGGATATAATACGATTGCGATGTTTGAAGCGCGTGCTGCCGGCAAGAGAACACTTAGCCTGGAAATTGGAAAGATGAATGCCTCGTTGCGGAATTCGATGATGCTTGCAGGGATTGAAGTCGTGAAATGCGATACCAATGAAATCTCGGAAGCTCTTGCCGCAGAGAAGAAATCACAAATCGCAAATGATGTTTTTAGAGGAGGAGTTTCAAATTGTGTGGAAGTGATAATGAATCAATTTGATTTATTCTGAAAATGAAGTCTAAAATGAAGAATCCGTTTCTTACCGCTTCGAAAATTTATCTGTCACCGTTGACGAAGGATGATATATCCGATGATTACATCGGCTGGTTCAACGACAGAGAAGTCTGTAAAGAAAATTCTCATTCGACATATCCCAATACGTATTCGCAAACGCTTGCATACATTGAGTCAGTTGAAAAGAGCAAGCAAGATATAGTCTTTGCAATTAGGTGGAAAAAGAATAATCTTCATATTGGCAATGCGTCTGTACAGAAAATTGACAGAGTGAACAGGAGCGCAGAACTTGCAATAATTATTGGAGATAAAAAGTACTGGAGCAAAGGCGTGGGGAACGAAGTATACGGGCTTCTTCTGGATTACGGATTCAACACATTGAATCTGAACAGAATCTCTTCAGGACAAACGGTAACAAATAAAGGAATGATAAAAGTTTGTATCAGACAGGGAATGAAAAGAGAGGGAGTTCTGCGGCAGGTTCTATATAAGGAAGGGAAATATGCCGATGCAGTTATTTATTCTATTTTGAGAAATGAATTCCGAAACACAAATACAAAAAAAGTTAAAAAGAAAATGAGATGAAAGATGCGAATTACGGAAAGCCGGTAATGAAAGGTGTTCAGTACTGCATCAGATGTTGCATTCCTGCAACTCAAGAGCTGGTAAAATTCGACGAGATGGGAATCTGCCAGGCATGTCAATCGTCCGAGCAGAAGATTCACATCAACTGGGTTGAGAAAGAAAGAGAGTTGCGGAAAATTCTGGATGAAGCAAAACAAAAGGCAGGCAACAACTATGACTGCATTGTCCCAATCAGCGGTGGTAAAGACAGCACATTTCAGCTTCACGTGCTTACTAAAGTTTATGATATGAAACCGCTTGCAGTTACTTTCAGCCATAATTGGTACAGCAAGACAGGATGGTATAACCTGATGAACTCTCTGGAGAAGTTTAATGTGGATCACATAATGTACACGCCGAACAGGGATCTCGTAAACCGGATTGCCAGGCGCTCGCTTGAAGCAATTGGAGATACGTGCTGGCATTGTCATGCGGGAGTTGGTTCATTCCCTCTTCAAATTGCCGTAAAATTTGGTATCCCTCTTCTGATATATGGCGAATCAATAGCTGAAGCCTCCGGCAGATCATCATACAAGAATCCGCTGATGAATTTTGATGTGGAATATTTTATGAAGGTTTCAACAAAGCGCGATCCGAAAGATATGGTATGTGATTACATTACTGAAAAAGATATGAGACCATTTTTCTTTCCGACGATTGAAGAACTTGAAAAGGCAGGAATAAGATTGATGCATCTTGGCGATTACATTTTCTGGGATGATGAGAGGCAAATGGAATTTGTCCGCGATACTTACGGATGGAAGGAAACGGAAATCGAAGGAACATACAAAGGTTACAAGAGCGCGGAATGTATAATGCCTGGGATGCATGATTTTACAAATTACCTGAAGCGAGGCTACGGAAGGTCAACATTTCAAGCGAGCATTGATGTGCGCAACGGGTTGCTCTCGAGGGAAGAAGGATTTGAACTTTCAAAAAAGTATGACAGTGAAATTCCTCAATCACTGGATTACTATCTGAAAATTACCGGAATGAATGAAAAAGAATTTTATGAGATGATGAAAGATAAGAGGCTCGATGAAATCAAGAACATCGAATTGCCGGTCGTAAAAAAAACGAGAGAGAACAAGGAAAGAGTTCTGCCATTTCCGGAACAACTTGTTGAAAGAGAGCACAAGGATAACAGTAATGAATGAAGCCATTCAGAAAATAGAAAAGAATTTATTTCTCGATACAAGTATAGGCGACTTGTTGTCGAAGATAAAGTCAGGTGAGCTCACCCCGATTGAAATCGCCGAGGAATGCATAAAGAGAATCGAGGAGTATAATGACAGATTCATGATCTGGGTATGTTATAACAAAGGTAAACTGATTGAGCAGGCTGCAAAAATTGAAGAGAGACTTTCGGGGGGAGATGAAGTAAGAGCGCTTGAAGCAATTCCTGTCGGGATAAAAGATATTTTCAACACGTCTGAATTTCCAACACAGATGGGAAGTCCGTTATGGAAAAATTTTACGCCGGGTAACGATGCAAGAGTAGTCTTTTATCTTAAACAGGCGGGCGCCATGATTCCCGGGAAGACCGACACAGCGGAGTTTGCAGTTCATGCAATTGGCAATTGTCTCAATCCTCACGATGTAACAAGGACGCCGGGCACATCTTCAAGCGGTTCGGCAGTGGCAGTTGCACTCGGAATGGTACCCGCTGCAATCGGGACACAGACGGCAGGTTCCATAGTGAGACCTGCAAGTTTTTGCGGAGTCTATGGTTGCAAGCCTTCATTCGGATTAATACCGAGAACAGGAATGCTGAAGACAACAGACAGTCTTGATACGATCGGTTTCTTTACATCAAAGTATGAAGATCTTGAGAGAATGTTTGAGATTGTGAGAGTGCACGGAACAAATTATCCTTTGAGCAATTCAGCACTTTCAGATGAAGCGAGACAGAACAAGCGGAAGGATAAGCCATGGAGAATTGCATTTGCAAAGACTCATACGTGGAGTGATGCGGATGATTATGCAAAGAACAGTTTGCTGAATTTTATTGAGAAACTGGCTGCGGAGAAAGATATTGAATTGAAAGAAGTAATTCTTCCTGCTGAAATGGAAGAATCCCATCGCATTCACCGGACAATTTATGATAAGACGCTTTCATATTACTTTCAGGAAGAGTTTAAGAAACCCGAGCATGTATCTGATATCATGAATGAAATCATACAGCGTGGTAAATTAATTTCTGTAAAGGAGTATCACGATGCACTTGGTGGACAGGAAAAACTTGCCGGAGTCATGGATAATTTTTTTGAAGGATATGATGCAATGATTTCATTGAGTACGGCAGGCGATGCGCCCCCGAGAGAAGAAACCGAGAAACCCGATCCGTCATTGATGTGGACCATGACGCATCTTCCGGTAATTAGTGTTCCCGCTTTTAATTCCCCAAACAATCTGCCCTTTGGAATGCAGATAACCGCAAGAAAATATAATGACCTGTTGCTGTTCAGATTCACAGATCATCTCCGCAGCATTGGATTGATACCCGAAGGCGTAAATCCGATTGCATCTATTTGATTCAATATAATTATCAAAGAAAAAATTGTCTATAATTACAAGCATTAAGGCAACGCTTTTGAGAAACGGCTATGTCCGGGAAGCAAATAAAAAGCATAAGTTAAAGAAGTTTTACGGTAAGGGTAATGGTTCCGGAAAGCATTCAAAGACAATCTTGTTCTGGTCAACCGGAGGAATGATTATTCAAAGCAATATTGAAGCAGCGATTGCATGTGCGCTGAAGCTGCGTGGACATAATGTTAAGATGGTCTTATGTGACGGAGTGTATAAAGCTTGCGCAAAGAGAGTTGATTTTCCTGATGTAGGAATTGACGACTGGGGAAAGTTCTGCAAAAGTTGCGTAAGTCAGAATTCAAAACTTTTTGAAAGACTTGGGCTTGAATATACTTACATTGGCGAACTTGTTTCTGCCGACACAACAGAAAGGCTGAAGGCAGCGGCAAACAAGATTGACATGACAAATTTCAAGGAATTGCATCTTGACGGAATTCATCTCGGAAGTCATCTGGAATCTTCGATGATGCGTCATACGAAAGGTGGTTCATTCGAAGGGATAGAAAGGATCATGAAAGAATATGCTTTCACAATTCTGATGAATGCGGAAGCTTCCATAGAAGCAATAAAGAGATTCCAGCCCTCATCAATGTATATGTCGCACGGTATTTACGCGGACTGGGGACCTGCATTGAGCGTTTCGCTGATGAAGGATATACCCGTTACATCATATCTCTGCTGTTACCTTCCAACACATTTCTTTTTCGGAACAGTTAAAACTTTTTCCGAAACATTTCTCTCGATGCACGAACCCACATGGAATTTGTACAAAGATTCTTCGCTTAACGAGGTTCAGAAATTGAGGCTTCAGCATTTCCTCGAGAGGAGATACAAAAACAATATTGCGCGGGATATGATTGGCTTATTAAAGGAGTATAAAGGTAACACTGATACTCTGTATGAAAAATATGGATTAAAAAAGGAGAAGCCGATCTGGGGATTGATGACACACATAAACTGGGATGCTGCGTCTGATTATTTTCCAATGATCTACAAAAATTTTGATGAATGGCTTTATGAAACAGTCAAAGAAATTGTGAACATTAAGGATGTTCAATGGCTTATAAAGATTCATCCTTCCGAGCTGAATGATAATCCTGACACAGGGTGCCAGAAGTTTCTTGAAAAATATTTTCCGGAACTGCCTGACCATGTGAAAATTCTCAAGATGGATGACGACATCAGTCCTCTGGATTTTTATGATTTGCTTGACGGCGGAGTAACGGTAATGGGAACAGGAGGGCTTGAACTGTCGGTTCACGGAAAGCCCGTGATACTTGCAGGCGGCGCACATTATTCAAACAAAGGATTCACGCATGATGCAAAGAGTGACGAGCATTACAAACAACTTCTGAAAAGCGCGGGCAATCTCAAAAGACTTGATGAAGAGAAACATCGTCTTGCATTGAACTATGCTTACATATATTTCATCAAGAAGCAAATACCGGTGCTTCCAACCGTGAACGAAGAGCTCAAAATTGATTTTGAGAAACTTGATTTTTTGGTGCCGGGAAAGAATCTGTTTATGGATTTTATCTGTGACAGGATTGTGAACGGAGGAGATTTTGTATTGCCTGACAATCTTGTAGAACTGACGCACGTTGAGCAAAGAGATCAAATCAGAAATTACGCGTAAAATTTTTTTTAAAAAAAAATTAAAATTTAATGATCCTAATAACGGGAGCTTCGAGAGGAATCGGAAAATTTCTATTCGAAAAATTTGAAAACGAAGGAGAGAAAGTATTCGGTACTTATCTTGCGGCGAATGAATCACTGGATAAAGATCGCCGTTATTTCAGAGTTGATGTGACAGATTACAAGAGAACTGAAGAATTGATTAAGGAGCTTTCGCCGGAGATAAAAAATTTTGTTCTGATTAATTGTGCGGGTAATAACTACAATTCATTCGCTCACAAGTCATCGCCCGAGCAATGGAGTAATGTGATAACTACAAACCTTATCGGCACTTACAATATGATTAGATCTTCGCTCCCGTTGATGCGAGAGCAAGGATACGGAAGGATAATCAACTTTGCCTCTGTTGTCGCGGAGGTCGGTATTCCGGGAACAAGCGCGTACGCTGCTTCGAAATCGGGACTATGGGGAATGACCAGAAGCATTGCAGTCGAAAACGCGAGTAAAGGAATCACAATCAACAATCTGAATCTCGGATACTTCAATATCGGGATGATTACCGAAGTAAGCGAGGACTATCAGGCAATTGTCAGGGAGAAAATTCCGACCCGAAAATTCGGGGAGCCGGAAAATATTTTCAATGCAGTCAAGTTTATTATTTCATCGGATTACCTTAACGGAACTTCGCTCGATGTCAATGGCGCAATTTATTGAATCATCATTTCTTTGCCAATGAGAGTTTCTGTAATAATTACAACCTTCAATCGCGGGAACATAATTAATATGTGCATGGACTCGCTCATTAATCAGAACTTTCCGAAGGAAGATTATGAAATTCTTATCATTAATAATAATTCTTCCGACAATACAGAAGAAGTCATTGATGATTACATTGAAAAATATCCGGGCGTTAATATCAGATATTTCTTCGTTCCGAGATCCGGACAGGTATATGCGAGACAGGTTGGAATCCTTGCGGCGAGAGGATCCATCTTGTGCTTCAGCGATGATGATGGAATTCTTAGTCCGGATTGGATCAAAGAAATCGTGAAGGTCTTTAACATGAATGAAGAAGTCGCGGGAGTCGCAGGAAAGATTGTAATCCGCTGGGATGAAAAACCACCGGACTGGATTTATGAATATGAAAAATATTTGGGGAAACTTGATTATGGCGATGCGGTCAAATTTGAAAAAGGTCTTTATATGAATGCCGGCAATCTTAGCATCAAAAAAGATATACTCATTGAAGTAGGCGGTTTTAATCCGGAGATGATTGGCCAATTGCTCATCGGTGACGGTGAAACAGGACTTTGGGTGCGGCTTAAGCAGAACGATTATCTCATTGGCTGGGCTCCGAATGCAGTAATGGAGCATTATCAGATTGCAAAAAAAAATGCAACTGTCGGAGATATCAAGAGAAGGTATAAGAATAACGGGATTTGCATTCCGTATAATATTTTTGCGATCAGAAAAGAGGGAATTACTGCACTGATAAAGAATCTGATGTATTGTGTGAAGCAAACATTCTCATGGACATATAAAATTGTTGTCCTTCATTACCGCGGAACCGAAGCAAAGAAAAGGTTTGCGATTTTCCGAAGAGCATTTTATTACGCACAAATAGAATACACGTTGAATATTTTATTAAATAAAAAATTCAGAAGGGCGATTACAAGTGAAGACTGGGTTGTCCGCAAACCTTACGAATACATAGCCGCATGAAAAAAGTTTATGTCGGAATGAGCGCTGACCTTGTCCATCCCGGACATCTAAACATAATCCGGGAAGCAAAGAAACTCGGAGAGGTAACTATCGGGCTTTTAACCGACAAAGCAATCGCAAGTTACAAGAGACTTCCTTATCTGAATTATGAGCAAAGGAAGATAATCATTGAAAACATTAAGGGAGTTGACAGTGTTGTCCCGCAGGAAACACTTGATTACGTTCCTAATCTGAAGCGGTTCAAGCCTGATTTTGTGGTTCATGGAGATGATTGGAAAACTGGCGTTCAAAGTCAGACGAGGGAAAGAGTGATAGAAGTTTTGAAAGAGTGGGGTGGAAAGTTAGTAGAGATTGAATATACAAAGGGAATATCTTCAACACAGCTTAACAATTCGATTAAGGAAATCGGAACGACACCGGAAATCAGGATGAAAAGATTGAGAAGGCTGATTGAGTCAAAACCGATTGTGAGATTAATAGAAGCGCATAACGGGCTGACCGGATTGATTGCGGAAAATCTGCGCGTGAAATCAGGAAGTGTTTCAAAAGAATTTGACGGGATGTGGCTAAGCAGTCTGACTGATTCAACCGCAAAAGGAAAGCCGGACATTGAAGCAGTAGATGTAACTGCGAGGATGCAAACGCTGAATGATATCATTGAAGTTACAACAAAGCCGATTGTATATGACGGCGATACCGGTGGAAGACCGGAGCATTTTGTTTTTACCGTCAGAACGTTGGAGCGTCTTGGAGTTTCTGCCGTCGTGATTGAGGATAAATCGGGTCTGAAGAAGAATTCATTATTCGGGACAGATGTCGCTCAATTGCAGGACAGCATTGAAAATTTTTGTTACAAAATTGAACTCGGGAGGAAATCAAGAATCACTGATGACTTTATGATTATTGCAAGAATAGAAAGCCTCATATTAAAGAAAGGGATGGAAGATGCACTTGAGAGAGCGCAATCATATATAGATGCCGGCGCGGACGGAATAATGATACACAGCAAAGAGAAGTCACCTGCGGAGATACTGGAGTTTTGCAGCAACTATAAGAAATTTATCAAGCGTGTCCCGCTTGTTGCCGTTCCTTCAACATACAATACTATTTACGAAAAAGATCTGACCGATGCAGGGATTAATGTTGTTATTTACGCCAATCAACTTTTGCGCAGCGCATATCCTGCGATGATAGAAACTGCAAAACTCATTTTGGAAAATGAAAGATCGTTTGAAGCAGACAGTGTGATGATGGACATAAATTCAATTCTGAACCTAATACCGGGCGGGAAATGATTGACGTGCGAAAATTTTATGAGCAGCTTAGGAAGAATGGAATTTCATTTTTCACCGGTGTTCCCGATTCTCTGCTCAAAGATTTTTGCTTCTTTGTCAATGACAACACCGGCAAGGAGAGTCATGTCATAGCTGCGAATGAAGGCAATGCAGTTGCGCTTGCGACAGGACATTATCTTGCAACGGGAAATCCGGCTTTGGTTTATATGCAGAATTCAGGTTTTGGAAATGCTGTTAATCCATTGTTGTCTCTTGCCGACCCCGAAATTTATGCAATACCAATGTTGCTGCTGATCGGATGGAGAGGAGAGCCCGGTGTGAGTGACGAACCGCAGCATAGCAAACAAGGCAGAGTGCTTACCGGTATGCTCAATGCGATGGAAATACCTTTTTCACATTTGAGTGAAGTTGTGGAAAATTATCAGGATGTGATAGACGATGCATGCGCGCACATCCGTGAGAAGAAATGTCCTTATGCGATTGTTGTATCGCGGGGAACATTCGACAAGTTTGCTTCACAGCGCAAAAGTAGTAATAATTATGAAATGAGCAGAGCCGAAGCAATTGAAATTATTTTAAGAAATCTTCCGGAGGAAAGTATATTCGTTTCAACAACAGGAAAAATCTCGAGAGAAGTATATGACTTCAGGAAAAAAAATTCCCGGGATCATAGCCGCGATTTTCTTACGGTTGGATCAATGGGACATTGCTCGCAGATTGCAATGGGGATCGCAATGAACCGGGATGACAAGAATGTATTCGTGCTTGATGGCGACGGAGCTGTCATTATGCACATGGGAGCGCTTGCGATATCGGGATCTTCGGGACTCAAGAATTTCAAGCACATAGTTCTTAATAACGGAGCGCATGAATCAGTTGGCGGACAGCCGACCGCAGCATTTCAGGTTGACTTCACTGAAATTGCAAAAGCATGTGGCTATAAAATTTCGGATAAAGTTGTGAGCAGCAATGAACTGGGAAAAGCCTTGAAGCTCTTTGAGAAAATTGAAGGTCCCGCTTTTCTGGAAATAAGAATCAGCGACAAGCCTGAAAGAGAACCAGGAAGACCCGACACATCTCCGATAGAGAACAAAGAAGCATTCATGAATGCGTTAAACAGTAACAAGATTTAACGGCACGTGCAAAGAGAAATCTTCGGAATAGATGCAATCGGAAGTTTGATTGAAATTCTGAAAGAGTATGATGTAAAAAAGGTATTCATTGTTCATGGAAAAAATTCATACCGCGCATCAGGCGCCGAAAAAGAAATTGAAGACATTCTGAAAAATTTTGAGGTTAGAAGATTTTTTGAGAAGGAAGAAATTCCGAGTTACGAAGTCATCCTGAAGGGAATATCTGCTGTTAAAGACTGGAGTTATGACGTTGTTATTGCTGTAGGCGGAGGCGGTGTGATGGATGTTGCAAAATGCATAAATATTTTGAATGCGAATGAAGGCAATGCAGAGGATTTTATAAGGGGGAAGAATACAATATCAAAAAAAGGAAAGCCGCTGATTGCAATTCCGACAACTTCAGGTTCCGGCAGCGAGGCAACTCATTTTGCCGTTACATATATCTTTAAAGAAAAATATTCGCTTGCACATAAATATATACTGCCGGACATATCAATAGTTGATCCGCAATTTACATTCAATCTTAGCAGGGATGTAACAGCATCTTCGGGAATAGATGCTTTAGCGCAGGCAATAGAGTCATACTGGAGCGTGAATTCAAATGCCGAATCGCTGAAGCTTGCAAATGAATCCATTAAGCTTATTCTTGAGAATCTTGAAGGAGCCGTCAACAATCCTTCGGAGGAGAATCGCATTAACATGTCGCGTGCCGCTCATCTTGCGGGAAAGGCGATAAACATAACGAAGACAACAGCTCCGCACGCGCTTTCATATTCGATGACTTCTCATTTCAATATTAGTCACGGACAAGCAGTTGCAATTTCTCTCGGCGAATTCCTGATATATAATTCTGAAGTATCAAAGTCCGATATTCAAGGCAGCAGGAGTATCGAAGAGACGAAAGAAAATTTTGGAAATTTGATAAAGATACTTGGATGCAGAGATGCGGAAGAAGCCGGAGATAAAATTTCACGGCTGATGAAAAGCATCGGACTGAAAACGCGCCTTCATGAATTGGGAATTGAGGGAGAAGAGAAACTGAATTTAATTGCAGACAAAATAAATCTTGAGAGGCTCCGGAATAATCCCAGAAAACTGACAAAAGAAAATCTCAAGCAAATCATACGGACAATCTCATAAATTGAAATCAACTGCTTCTTCAAAGCTAAAGGTTACACTTATGAAAAAGAAGATGCAGATTGATAAACTGCGCGGTAAGAAAATAATCATACTGGATATAGAAGAACTTGCATTCATACCATACATACTTCCGATTTACGAAAGCCTGAAAAGTAAGACGACTGATATTTCATACTACATAGGAACATATTATCAAAATGCTGATGAGCTTAAGGTATTTGACATTCCTGCACGAAGACAATTCAGTCCCATGCTAAGTAAGAATTTTAATGAAGCCGATATTTTCCTGTCGCCTCATATCTATGGAGCAGGCAATCCTGATTCTGTGAGGATTCACATTAATCACAATCAGCCTGTTAAGTACGAAGCATATCAGAAAGAGAATTTCATAAATTTTGACGTCCACTTTCTTACAAGTCCGCTTCACAGAGAGCAGACGGAAAATATCATAAAGATGTATGATCTTGGTATGAGCGGAATCAAATTGTATGACATCGGTTATGCAAAGTCGGATAAACTTTTGCAAGGGATGTACAAGAGAGAAGATGTGCTTAACAAACTTGGGCTCAATGCTGAACACAAAACAATTTTGTATGCGCCGTCGTGGGACGAAGGTCTTTCATTGCGGACGATGGGCGAAAAAGTTATTGAAAACATACTTCGCACCGGCTCGATTAATTTAATCGTCAAACTTCATCCGATAAGTTATTGTCCTCCGGATGGTCCGAATTATGAATTTTATACAGGCGGAATTGACTGGGTCAAAAAGCTTGAGAAGTTTGAAGCACACAAAAATTTCCGGCACATTAAATCCGGTGAAACAGATCCGCTGCTTGCTGCTGCTGATTTGCTGATTACGGACGTAAGCAGTGTAGCGCTTGAATTTATTGTGCTTGACAAGCCTGTGCTTTACATAGAATGTCCTGAATTTTATGAAAGAACTTTGAAGAAGGTTTATTCAAACTTCGGGAATACGACAGAGGAATTTGTGAAGAATGATCCCAAAGCCAACGCAGGCAGGCACGTAGGCGAAGTTGTTTATGACATCGCGAAGCTTCCCGAAATGATAAATCAGACTTTACTCAATCCGGAAAAACTTTCTGACAAGCGAAGAGAATTTGCTAAGCGGCTTACCTACAATCCCGGGAACGCAGCGGATGCTGCAGCAGAAAAGATAGTTGAAATTTTAAAACACGTCTGACCGTCAAATGATAACCGAAGAAGAAATCGTTGCAGAGGAACTTTCAACATCATGGAAAGAGAGCGGCATTGCCGATGGTGATACAGTTCTTGTTCATAGTTCACTTTCCAAATTCATCAGAAAGCATAAGTCCGCAGGAATCAATCTGACTCCGCAAATAATTCTTGAATCATTCATGAATGCAGTTGGTGAAAAGGGCACGTTGATTTTTCCGACATACAACTTTGAGTTTACTAAAGGAAAGACATTTGACATCAGGAATTCAAAATCCGAGACGGGCGCGCTTACCGAAGCTGCAAGGCTTCATCCTGAATCAGTAAGAACAGGGCATCCCTTGTTTTCATTTGCGGTGATTGGTTTTCACAAATCGAGATTCAGCAACTTGTATAATTTCAGCGCATTCGGAAATGATTCGCCGTTTGCGATTCTGCTTGAGCTCGGAGGAAAGATTGCGGCGCTTGATGTTGCGGGTGAATTTTGTATGACCTTTTATCATCATGCAGAAGAAATGGAACTGGCTCCGAATCGTTATCATAAGATTTTCAGAGGACCATATATTGATTATGATGGAAATGAAAGCATCCGCGAGTTCAATCTTTATGCGAGGAATCTTGAGATGGGTGTTGAAACAGATGTTAAGCCGATGGAAGAATATCTCTGGTCAAAGGGACTGTATAATGGTTTTCGCCCGGGAGAGGGAAGTTGTCTTCATGTGATTGATGCAAGGACTGTTTACGATGAAGCTGTTAAATTAATTCGAGATGGAAAATCTCTTGGAATGTTGTACAAAATCAATAAGAAGGATTGAAGGAAGTTCTCGAAAAATATTTTGACAGACTTTGGCCGATTAACAGAAGTCTGACCGGAGACGGAAACAGAGAGTCATTGAGCATACTCTCCGAAATTGCCGGCATAAAGCAGCATGAAGTTCCATCCGGCACAAAATGTTTCGACTGGGTAATACCTCCGGAATGGAATGTGAAGGACGCGTATGTTAAAGGACCAGACGGGAAGAAACTGATTGACTTCAAGAGAAACAATCTGTATTTGCTCGGATATTCCGAAAGCTGCAATAAAAAGATGAGCCTTGATGAGTTGAAAAAAAATCTGCATACAATCAGGGAGCAACCGGATGTAATCCCGTATCTGACATCATATTATGAAAGAAGGTGGGGATTCTGTCTCGCGCACAATGTAATGGAAAGATTTCCCGAAGGTGAATATGAAGTAATGATTGACAGCGAGCTTGACGAAAAGGGATCAATGACTTATGGAGAAGCCTTCATTGAAGGAAGCAGCAAGAAAGAAATTTTGTTTTCCACATACATCTGTCATCCTTCAATGGCAAACAATGAATTGTCAGGACCATTGATCACATCAATGATTTACCGTGAGCTTATGAAGAAAAAAAATCACAGATATTCGTACAGATTTCTTTTTCTCCCCGAGACTATAGGCAGCATTTATTATTTGTCGGTAAATGGCGAGAGGCTGAAAGAAAATTTATCTGCAGGATTTGTGGTTACTTGCGCCGGTGATCCCGGAAAATTTACTTACAAAAGAAGCAGGAGCGGAAACACTCTTGCAGACCGCGCTGCAGAACTTGTTCTGATGCAATCGGGAGAAGATTACGTTGTTGAAGATTTTTTTCCAACAGGAAGTGATGAGAGACAGTACTGCTCGCCCGGATTTAATTTGCCAGTTGGTTCATTGATGAGAACGAGATACGGGAAATATAAGGAGTACCATACATCAGCCGATAATAGGGATTTCATTTCCTTTGATGCAATGGAAGAGACGGTAAAAAAATACATTGAGATCACCGGGATGATAGAGAATAACTTCACATATAAAAACAAATTCCCGCGATGTGAGCCCAACCTTGGGAAGAGAGGTTTATATCCCACAATAGGATCGGAGAAAAAGACGGGAGATTCGATTGCAGCCATGATGTGGCTTCTGAATTTATCTGACGGCGATAATGACATGATCAGCATCTCGCAAAGGAGCGGCATAAAATTCTCCGAACTCGACGAATGCGCAAAGAGACTCATTGAAAAAAATTTAATTGAATTGAAATAAAGTCCTGATACAGGTTTAGCATGCAGAAATATATAATCACAGGCTTCTCCGGATTTGTAAGCAAACATTTTCTGGATTATCTGAACGGGAGCATGATTCATTCAAGCATCCTCGGGATTGATATTCAATGTCCGTCATTTGAATTAAATGAATATCCGTATCTCAATATCCGGTTTGAGAGAACAGATCTAAAAGATAAGGACAGGCTCGGAAAACTAATTTATGATTTTAAGCCTGATTATATTTTGCACCTTGCCTCATATAGCAGTGTTGTCGGAAGCTGGAAGAGTCCTAATTACAGCTTTCAGAACAACGTCAACATATTTCTGAATCTGCTTGAAGGCTTAAGGATGGTTGGGACAAACTGCAGAATAATTTCCGTGGGCTCTTCCGAAGAATACGGAATAGTCAACATTGAAGATCTGCCCCTGAAGGAAGATCAGAAGCTAAATCCTTCGAGTCCATTCGGAATCGCGAGGTTCTCACAGGAGATGATTGCAAAGTTGTATGCCGACGTTTACGGACTAAACATCGTAATGACGAGGTCATTCAATCATTTAGGACCGGGACAGGATCATAACTTTGCGGTATCGTCGTTTGCAAAACAGTTGGTAGAGATTAAGAGGAAAAACATTGATGAATTTGTTGTCGCGGGCGATGTATCCATTGTGAGGGATTTCATTGACGTCCGGGATGTCGCACATGCGTATCATCTGCTTTTATTGAGAGGAAGGAAAGGAGAGATATATAATGTATGCAGCGGATTCGGGATATCGCTTAATAACATTATTCAGATGATGTGTGAAATTCTCGGAATGAAAATTTCCATTAAAGAAAACATGAAACTCAAAAGACCTAAGGACAATCCCGTCATTATCGGTTCAAATGAGAAACTCAAGAGCGAAACGAAATGGATCAATGAAATTCCACTTGAAGTCAGTCTGCGCGAAATGCTAAGCTACTATATGGAAAAGGAAAAAATATTTGTTTGAAATTGATTTATCAAATCGAAAAAACTTTTGTCAGGAACGGAAATTTCGTCAACAATATGAATGCATTATGTTAATATGAGCACAGTAATTGAAGTTGAAAATCTTTCGAAGCTTTACAGACTGGGAATAATCTCGACGAGGACAATTGCGCAGGATGTAAACAGATTTGTTGCAAAGATACTCAAAAAAGAAAACCCGGATTTCAGAATCGGAGAATTAAACAACAGGCAATTGAACGGGAGCAGTCAGTTTGTCTGGGCGCTTAATGACATTTCATTTCAGGTAGAGCAGGGAGACGTGATGGCGATCATCGGAAAAAACGGCGCGGGGAAATCAACACTGCTGAAAATCTTATCGAGAGTAACAACGCCTTCAAAAGGGAAGGTTAGATTAAAAGGAAGAGTAGCGAGCCTCCTCGAAGTCGGAACTGGATTTCACCCTGAACTTACGGGAAGGGAAAATATTTTTCTTAACGGTTCGATACTGGGAATGACAAAGAATGAGATCAGGCAGAAGTTTGATAACATAGTTGAGTTTTCGGGAATTGGAAATTACATAGACACTCCCGTCAAGCGATACTCCTCGGGAATGCACGTCAGGCTTGCGTTTGCCGTCGCGGCTCATCTCGATCCGGAAATATTGATTGTAGATGAGGTGCTTGCAGTCGGAGATGCGGAGTTTCAGAAAAAATGCATTGGTAAAATGCATGATGTCTCTGCAACCGAAGGGAGAACTGTCCTGTTCGTCAGCCACAACATGTCTGCAATAAAGAATCTCTGCACCAAAGGAATATTGCTTGAGTACGGGAGAAAAGTTTTTGACGGTAGCGCTGAAGATGCCATAAGGAAATATCTTTCTTCGACAGGAGCAGGAGGAAACAACCTTGCAGAACGATCTGACAGAACGGGAAGCGGCGGGTTGAAATTTACAGAGTTGAACTTGAGAAATCAAAAGGATGAAATTGTAACACAGGTTATTTCAGGAGAGCCGTTGAAGATTGAAATGAGTTATCTGTGCAATCAGAAGTTGAAAGGCAATGTCATTATATCGGTTGCAATTCAAGACGGATACGGAAACAACAAAGCAATGTTTGTTACCGATGAAATGGGAATTAAATTTGAAAATATTCCGGAAGCAGGGAAAATCATTCTCGAGATTCCGCAGATAATGCTAAGAGCGGATAATTACTTTATTCGACTGTTTGCAAGTTATAATACAACCGGGGCGAACGACATACTCGATTCAATAGAGAATGCAGGCGAACTAAGAGTTCTCCAGGGAGATTTCTGGAAGTCGGGAAAAACAAACAGGGAGGGAAGTTTCGGTTTGATGAACGGGAAATTCTTTCAGGCAAGTATATGATGTGCATGCGGAAGCCGGTAAATATTTTCATCAGAGGTATCAGATGAGCAGGAAAAAGCAAGTGCTTTACCTCGGATATGTCGGCTACTCTGCGCTTTCAAAACTTGCGCGAAGCATCAGAGAATATTCGGATGATTTCAGCATCACTGCTGCCGATCCTATAATGCCGGATGGCACTCTGCCGGGTGAGGACGAAAATTCATTTGATAAAATCATTAAACTTCCGAAGAAGAGAGAAACACATTTCAATTCCGGACAGAAGAGAGCAACTTTCATAAGATTAGTTAAAGACAGTTCGAAGAGAAAAGCAGTGATAAGGAAGATGATGTTTGGAAAACAATTAAACCATTACATAGAATCAGAGACTGAAGAGAGTCTGTTTTCGGTTAAAGCCAAGAAGACTCTGGAAGGTTTTGATATATTTCATTTCCATTATGCCGCGCCGGAATTTTTGACGTGGCTCAAGTATGTTCCGATTGGGAAAAAGATAATCATAAGCCTTTGGGGTTCTGATTTGTTTCAGAGTCAGGGAGTGAAGAATTACAAATCACAGCTCAAGGCATTTGAGAAAGCAGATTTCATTACGCTCAACACAAATGAAATGAACGAGTTCTTTCTGAATAAATTCGGGAGGAATTTTCAAACAAAAGTAAGAAGGGCATATTTCGTTCTCGATGACTGCAGATTTGAAAAGATTGATTCAGGAATCAATGAACCTCTTAAGGACAGATTCAGAAAAGCTCATGGTATCTCTCCGGAGAAAAGGATTGTTGTTGTGGGATACAGCTCTGCTTCAAAGCAAAGGCATATTGAAATTCTCCGTGTGCTTGGCAGGCTGGATCGGCAGGTTAAGGACATGATTCACCTTGTGATTCCCATGATGTACGGACATCAGTATGAGGACAGAGGTTACATTGATAAAGTGAAGGAAGAGACAACATTTTCGGGCATGACAAATACGATTCTCGAAAAATATCTCAATGGCGAAGAACTTCATGAGTACATTGCTGCAAGCGATATAAAGTTGAATTTAAGAGAGACAGACAGCATGAATGCAGCTCTGGTTGAATCACTTATAGCGGGAAACATTGTTGTTTCCGGTGCATGGCTTCCTTATAAAATATTAAAAAAGGCAGGAGCAGTGTTTCATGAAGTTGATGAAATCGAAGAACTTGAAAAGCTGCTTCCGAAGATAATTGAAAATTTTGATTTTGAAAAAGCACGCACAAAAAATAATTCTCCAATCATCAGAAAATTTTTCTCAAAGGAAAATCTTGTAAAAGATTGGATTAACATTTATAAAGAATAACAATGGCGCTAAGACTACTGAAGTTCGATACAATAAATCCCCAAACTTATATTGTAGATAAGATAAAGGAGCAGTACGATTCTTTCAGCAAGTTTAAACGCGGAGAGGCTTTAGACTGGATTATTGCAACAAGAGGAAACTTCTCGGATTTTTATACATACAATCTTAGAAAACTCGGCTGGGAATCGGAAGAATTTTTCATGAATGATTATTATATCGAGAAGGTTGCGGAGGAGATGTTCGGATTAAGGAAATCTTATTTGTATGCCAAGACAAGAATCAAAAATTTAATAAGACCTTCCGCTAACAGATGGAAAAAGGTGGTGATATCAGCTTACATAAAGAAATACAATCCCGATGTGATACTTGTCAGAGAGATCAGCGGAATGCAGAGCGACTTCTGGAAACCATTCGGAATGAAGTCATTGCTTGTGTCGAGAATCGCGTCACCGATTCCACCCCACTGGTTTCCGGGTCACTGGGACATTATACTTACTTCTACAGAAGCATATAAGACTTTCTTCAACCTTAACGGAGTGAAGTCATACATTAATCCAAACGGATTTGATTTAAGGATTCTCGATGAGTTAAGTAAAAGGGAAAAAAAGTATGACGTAACATTTGTCGGCGGATTAGGAGACAGACATTGGGCAAGGAGGACAAAGTGCATCGCATCATTTGCCGATAAAGTGAATTTCAAATGGTGGGGCTATAACGGAAATAAATATAAGCAGGAGCAATCCCTGAAACGAAGCTGGCAGGGCATTACATCGGGGATTGACATGCTGCAGATATATAAGGATTCAAAAATTGTGTTCAATGATTATGGCGAAGTTGCCGATGGCGAAGGAGTGAATCAGCGATTGTTTGAAGCGCTGGGAGTAGGATCAATGCTCCTTACACGAAATGCAGAGAATCTAAGGAAAAATTTTCCTTCGGATATATTTGTAACTTTTGATGATGAACGGGATTGTCTCGAGAAAATTAATTATTACCTGAAAAATGAAGAGGAGAGAGAGAAGATTGCAAAAAGGGGACAAGAGTATTTGCTCGGCAATTTTACTTATGACAGATTAATGACAGATATTGACATCATATTAAGGGAGGGGCATGAATCAAAATTTGGAAGAAACTTAAATAGAAATAATTAATAGGCAACATTGAAGAAAAGAACAAAAAAAAATCAAGACAATGATTGAAAAAATTGAGCACTCCGGAAGATTGCTCGCGTTGATTATTCCCCGTGAATTCAAGAAAGAAGGGATACACTTTTTTACTTCAAACGATCTTTCGCAGCAGCTTGCATACATGAATCATCCTGCGGGAAAGATTATTGATCCACACGTTCACAATCCCGTTCCGCGGGAGGTTCAATATACACAGGAAGTCCTTTTGATAAAGAAAGGAAAACTTCGGGTGGATTTCTATGATGACGAACAGAATTATCTCGAGAGCAGGGTCATAAAAGAAGGCGATGTGATTTTGCTTGCAACCGGCGGTCACGGATTTGAAGTACTCGAGGAAATTGAAATGATTGAAGTCAAACAAGGTCCTTATGCAGGAGTCGAGGACAAGACAAGATTCGACGGAATAGACAGGAATAAAATTCAAATAAAATGAATTCGGGATTCATTCCGGTAAACGAACCTCTTCTTAACGGCAACGAAAAAAAGTATCTTTCGCAATGTATTGATACAGGATGGATTTCATCTGAAGGACCATTTGTGAAGGAGTTGGAAAAAAAGTTTTCGGCAAGGGCGGGAAGGAAATTCGGAGTTGCTGTTTGCAACGGAACTGCTGCAATCGAAGCAGCGATTCAGGCATTGAGAATCGGGAAGGGCGATGAAGTAATAATGCCTTCGTTTACTATTATTTCATGCGCGGCGGCAGTTGTCCGCGCTGGCGCGACTCCTGTACTTGTTGATTCAGATAGTTTGAGCTGGAACATGAATGTGAATCAGATTCGCGGCAAGATTACAAAACGCACGAAGGCAATCATGATTGTGCATATTTACGGGCTGCCTGTTGACATTGATCCGATTTTAGAAATATCAAAAGAATTCGGTCTGAAGATTATTGAAGATGCTGCGGAGATGATCGGGCAAAACTACAAGGGAATACCTTGCGGGAGCTTCGGAGACATAAGCACATTCAGCTTTTATCCGAATAAGCATATTACAACCGGTGAAGGAGGGATGATAGTTACTAACGATGAAGAACTTTACGAGAGATGTTGCTCGATAAGAAATTTATGTTTCGGAAAGAGCAGAAGGTTTGTTCATGCCGAGCTTGGAAACAATTTCAGGATGACAAACATGCAGGCAGCATTGGGACTGGCGCAACTGGAAAGATTGGATGAATTTGTTAAGCGAAAGAGAGCGATGGGAAGATTGTATAACGAATTATTTGATGAAGAAACTTTTTTCAGCAAGCCTGTTGCGAAGACTTCATACGCTGAAAACATTTATTGGGTTTATGGACTATTGCTGAAAGAAAAATCCGGATTGAATGCCGAATCCGCAATGAAGCGGCTTTCAGAAAAGAGAATCGGCACAAGACCTTTTTTCTTTCCGATGCATCAGCAGCCCGTTTTCAGGAACATGGGAATGTTCGCAAACGAGACATACACTGTTGCAGAGCAACTTGCGGAATTTGGATTTTACATTCCGAGCGGACTTGCATTGACAGAAGAACAAATCAGATTTACTGCGCAACAGGTAAAATCACTTTTCGATTAAATGAAAAACCTTTTCCGTAACAAAATGCTTTATGTGGCATATAGAAAATCTCAACCGAAAACTTTAACATTACACTTGACATGCAGAGATTTGCATTTATAGGAGGAACAATCAGAGGTTATAAGCTACTTAGTTTTCTTCTATCAAAAAAGAAGATACCGGAGTTTGCAATTGTATTGAACGAAGACAAACATGAATCGGAAAAATATGCAGATAAGCTCGGGTCAATGCTCGAGAAGCATAACATTGAGTTCAGCAGGAAAAAGAAACTCACGGAGGAAGATTACAAAAGAATAAAAGATTCCAATCTGGACTTTGTTGCTGTTTATGGATGGAGAACAATCATTGACAGTTCAATAAATGACTTTTTGAAATTGGGAGTGTTTGTAGCGCATCACTCGCTGCTGCCTAAGTACAGAGGGTTTGCGCCTGTTCAATGGGCAATGATAAACGGCGAGTCTGAAACAGGAGTTACTCTATTTCAAATAAATGACAGAGCGATTGATTCGGGAAAAATCATTTCACAGAAGAAAGTTAAGATTGAATTGTCAGATTACGCAGCAGAGCTTGACGATAAACTTATTAATGCAACCATTGAAATTTATGATGAGCTCTTTAAGGATCTTGAAAAAGGGGAAATAAAGTTTTCCGATCAGGATGAATCACAGGCGACATATACTTGCAAGAGGATTCCGGAAGACGGACGCATTGACTGGACCCAGACTTCGCTGCAGGTTTACAATCTCATTAGAGCTCTTTCGTATCCATTTCCCGGAGCATATTGTTTTTACAAAGACAAGCCTTATGTAATATGGAATGCCACACTGGGCGAAAGCGACAATAAAATTTTTTCAGGATGCGTCCCGGGTCGGATTCTTAAAATCAGTCCGGATGGAGTCGAAGTATTATGCAAGAAGGGAACAATATTAGTAAGGCAATGGGAGGAGATGGGAAGCGGCAGGAAAGTAAATCCATCCGAAGACATTAAGTCAATCGCAGTCACTTTATGATTTCCGGAAAAAGTTAGATTAAGATGTCGAGGAAGATTATAAGAAGCGTTAACAATGCAATCAAGAAGAGTAAATATGGAAACCTCATCAGGAGGAATGTTGCTTATCCTGAAAACAGATTTGTAATTTACACCAGAGGAAGAACAGGAAGCACTCTGCTGACTGAATTAATTAATTGTCACCCTGATATTTTTTGTGACGTTGAAATATTCAATTATCTTTATTGCAAATCGCGGGTAATGTTTCCTAACCAATATATAAAGAGCTGCAGTCGCCGCGCATCCCTGCTCAATAAACCGGTTTATGGATTCAAGGTTAAAATTGCGCAGCTAAGATTTGAGCATAAGTATAAAAACTATGATTCGATACTCAAGCAGTTGAGTCAAGATGGATGGAAGTTCATTTATCTCAAGCGAACAAACTTCCTTAGGCACAAACTTTCAAATCTTTTGGCTGCTGAAACACAAGTGTTTCACTTGAAAAAAAATGACGATGCAAAATTTGAGAAGATTAAGGTTAATTGCGATGTACTTCTCGAAGGTATTAAGTATAGTGAAGAAGTAGAAAGGACAGAATCAGATAATTTGAAAAGCATTCCTCATATCACAGTTGAATATGAAAAAGATTTGTTAAGAGATGAAAATCATCAGAAGATTTCGGACAAAATATTTTCTTATCTTGGATTGGAAAGCTGCAGTGTGAGCACTGATTACAAGCGGCTTACGGGTGATAACCTTGAAGATGTGATTGCCAACTATGATGAAGTGGTCAGGTTTTTCAAGAACACTGAATACGAAAAGTATCTGAATTAACTTCGGCGAAATGAAAAATAAAATATTTGATTCTTATGCAAAGTATTACGACCTGATATATAAGGATAAGGATTATGTTTCTGAAGTTGATTATGTAGAGAGTTTGATTAAGAAGTTCGGTGGAAAATGCAAAAGCATTCTTGATCTTGGCAGTGGAACGGGAAGGCATGCTTTCCTTCTTGCCGGTAAAGGTTATGATGTTACCGGTGTCGAGCTGTCGGAAGAAATGTATAACGCTGCTGTTTCGAAAAAAGGAAATTCAAAAGATAAGATCGTTCCGGAATTTCTGCATGGTGATCTAAACAAGGTCAAAACCGGGAAGAAGTATGATGTCATACTGATGTTGTTCCATGTAATGAGTTATCAGACATCAAATGAAGACGTAAAGAGAGCACTCTTTTCGGTGAGAGAGCATCTGGAAGCCGGCGGGATTTTTATTTTTGATTTTTGGTACGGACCTGCCGTGCTGATTCAGAAACCGGAGAGGCGCAGCAGAATTTTTGAAGATGAAGATTTTGAAGTTGCGCGAAGAGCAATACCCGATATCAGATACAACGAGAACACGGTAGATGTTAATTATGATATTTCGGTTCGAAGCAAGAAATTCGGAAACTCGGAAGATTTCAGCGAGAGGCACAGCATGAGATATTTTTTTCTTCCGGAAATTGAAAATTTGCTTGACGCTGCCGGTATGACATTAACGCATTCTGAAGAATGGATGACAGGGAATACTCTTTCAGAAAAGAGCTGGTCTGCATTATGCGTATCATGCATCAAATAATCCTTTCAATTTTTTCAAGAGAGATTTGAAGACAATAGCGATAGTTACGCCAAAGATTGACACTTTTAGCAATCCGACGATGACTATTCTTTTCGAAAAGCTGCTCGAAAGAAATTATAAGATCTTGTTTTACGGATTCGAACAGATGTTCATTCCGAAGGACATTTATCCCAAGATTGAGCATCTTGGTCTTCCATTCAATTTTTACCGGAACAAGAAAAACATTAACAGCCTGGTAAAGTTATCCAAGCAATATTACGATTTGTTCCGCAAATTCAGAATTAAGAATAAGGTGTCGGTATTGATTTGTGTTGACCCGATGGGGTTGGTGATTGCAGGCCGGATTAAGAAATTGCTGAACGTGAAAATAGTCTATGCTTCATTTGAAATTTTTTTCCGGGACGAGTTTTTCTTTCATAAGAAAAAAATTTTGAAAGAGCTGGAGATAAAATATTCCGAAGATGTAAATCTTGTGATTGTTCAGGATGAAAGAAGGGAGAAGCTTCTTCGTTCAGCAAATAATTTTCAAAACGGCACAAAGTTTTTGCAAATTCCGGTTTCGCCGAAGATGGTGAATGCAAAAAGAAGCAATTACGACATTTATAAAGAGCTGAACATTCCGAGAGGCAAGAAGATTGTGGTTTACTCGGGGACACTTCAGAACTGGAGCGGGATCAATGAGATAACAAATCTTTTTCCGGAGAAATGGAATGATGAATTCTGGCTTGTTGTCCATTCGCATCACAAAGTCAATCCTGAAGATGACATTGGCAGAAAAATCCGATGGCTTATTGGCGAGGGAATGCCTATTACTCTGCATGATCAAGCCTTCTATGAATTTGAAGATTACTGCGAATTTCTTCTTTCATGCAGGATTGGTATTGCAAGCTATGTCCCGAACACGCTGGATATTTTTGCGGGAAAAAATCTTGAGGCAATCGGACTTTCATCGGGAAAGTTTTCTACATACATGATGCTCGGCATTCCAACTGTTGCAACTTCCAGCATCACTTATGATGAGCTCAATATCGAATACAATTTCGGAGAGGTAGTGAAAAAAATTGACGAAATTCCAAATGCATTAAAGAAGATTGAAAAAGATTATGAAGTGAAGGCTGCCGGTTGTCTGAAGCTGTATAATGAAATACTAAAGCCGGATGACAGAATTGAAAATCTGTTAAATGAAATTGAACTTATGGAAAAATGAAAATGAAATCTAAATCACTTCGGTCAGATTTGCCGCAGCCTGAAGAAAAAATAAAAGGCTGGCCCTTCGATGAGGAAGTGGATCCGGAATCTTATGGAAGCCCGGATGCTTTACCAAAAATTTCGATTGTAACACCGAGTTATAATCAGGGTAGGTTTATAGAGCAGACGATCAGATCCGTGCTTCTTCAGAATTATCCGAATCTTGAATACATTATTATTGACGGAGGCAGCAATGATAATACCGTTGAAATCATTAAGAAGTATGAGCCGTGGATAAAATACTGGGTGAGCGAAAAAGACTTAGGACAGTCAAATGCCATTAACAAAGGAATTGAAAAATGCGAAGGTGATATCTTTGCCTGGCTGAACAGTGACGACTACTACGAAAAAGTATCGTTCAAAAAAATCGCATCTCTTTTCAAGTCGGATAACCCTGACATTATTATAGGAAGCTGCAGATTCAATGACGAGATTAAGAAACAGGAGAAGATTATAGACTTCAGACTTCGAAAGAGTCTCGAAGAAACAATTGCCCTTGTGCTGATTAATCAACCGGCTGTGTTTTACAAAATGGATGTTGTCAAAAAGACCGGCAAGCTCGATGAAAAGCTGCATTGTGTCATGGACCAGGATTTCTGGAAGAGATATCTGTTTCAAAACGGTATGAACAAAGTGAGGGTAACAGACGACATACTGACTTACTTCAGATATCATCATCATTCAAAGACTCACTTAATGGAATTCACAAATGAATACGGTAAAATCTTCAAGTCAATTGCCGAGAGGTCTGGGATGAAAAATTATCTGAATGTTCTCGATAAGATCTACGGTACGGGAGTGAAAGATGATTATGAGTTTGCTGTTGATTTTGATGAGGATCAAATTCAACTTGCCAAAAAGGTTATCAACAATGTAATCTTCTATAATGCTAAGACTTCCTTTTCAAAGAAGAATATGAAGATGTTCGAAGCATGTTTCCCTTTGGTCCAGTGTGAATATCTGAACGAAATTCAGAATAGATACATGCGGTCACTGAAACTGAAATCAATGTTGATAAAATTAAAACTTGAACCTATTGTTGATCTTATGACTCCGGGAAGAAGGGGAGGAAATCAAGAAGCGCAGAACGAGGTTAAGAATAAAAACGGGTTAAAGTAATAGAAGGAAGAATAAACAAGATCGCTTTCGTTTCGACAAACAAGTCCGCATGGGGTGGAAGCGAATATCTTTGGTATCACACCGCTCTCAAGTTTATGAAAGCGGGACGCGATGTATGCATCAGTATTCCGAGATGGAAGAATCTGCCCGAAGAAATCAATAGACTTCAAAAGACCGGAATCAACATAAAGTTCAATACTGATTCGAGTGCAATGAAGAAAGCATTCAACAGGTTATTGCCTTCGAGCCTGCAATCTGACAACAGGTATGACGGATTTGAATTTCTGAAATCAATTCGCCCTGATCTTGTAGTGATAAATCAAGGCGGAAACACAGGAGGTATAGAGTTGATGGAATATTGTATGGCTGAAGGATTGAAGTTTGTAACCATATCGCAGGCTGCGAATGAAGCTAAATGGCCGGATGACAAATTAAGCAAACGGCTTTCGGAAGCATTTCCTTCGGCTGTCGTCAATTATTTTGTAAGCCGTGCAAATTTATTTCTGACAGAAATGGAGATCGGGCAGAGTATAGTGAACAGCAAAATTATTTTTAATCCGTTCAATGTCGGGTATGACGAAGTCATAGAATATCCCGCAGTAAAAAATTTTTATTGTCTTGCTAACGTTTCAAGACATGAAGTATTTGCGAAAGGTCAGGATATTTTGTTCAGGGTATTGAATGAAAAGAAATGGAGAGAAAGAAATCTTGCGGTCAGGCTATACGGCAAAGGAGAGCATACAATTTCGATAAGCAAGATGATAAAATTTTTTGATTTGAAAAATGTGAGCGTTGAGGGCCATATAAATCCATCCGACATCTGGAGAAGCAATCATGCATTGATACTGACATCAAGATATGAAGGACTTCCTCTTGCTTTGGTTGAAGCAATGCTGTGCAGAAGGCTTGGGATCGTAACCGGTGTGAGCGGGAACCCTGAAATTATAGTTGACAATGAAAACGGTTTTCTTGCAGAAGCTGCTGCACCGGATGCTGTTGATGAAGCAATGGAACGTGCATGGCAGCGTCGCGAAAGTTGGAAGGAGATTGGCGAGGCAGCCGGGAGTTATATTCGTAAGATCATACCGGCTGATCCGGTAGAATTTTTTTTTGAAGAATTGAACAATCTGGAGTTTTAAATTTACTGCAATCGAAGACACTGAAACATACCGGAAAATAAAAATCTGTATTGTCACTGCAATACTTCCCCCCGCTTATGGCGGTGCAGAAGTGGCGGCATTCAGATATGCGAAGAGACTTAATGACAGTCCTCACAGTGAGGCAATCGTTATCGGCTGGGACAGAACAGGGGCATACGGGGACAGCGATCTCAAATATGATTTTGTTTATCCGCTAAGGTTTCCGGAGAATCTCAAGGATGCTCCGGGAATACTTATTTATTTCCAGCAGATGAATCATATCTGGCGCTGCTTCAGAGCTTTGATTAAACCAATGTGGAAGTTGAGGCATAGGTATGACATCATTCACAATTTCAATTCGGGATTTGCATTCAACAGGGTTTCAATTTTCATCGGCAAGATACTCGGGAAAAAGGTCATAACAGAGACATCGCTAATAGGTGATGATGATCCAATTTCGCTCGGAAGATTTCCAACATGGAAGGATTACTTCAAGCCAAAATATCTGCGGTATAAATTTTATAAGATGGCAGATGTCTTTGTCAGTAAGTCCGGATTCATGTCGGAAATATTTCAACGATCTGAACTTCCGGAAAAAAAGGTTGTACAGGTTCCATATTCGGTGGATGTGATGAAGTTTCATCCACTTGATTCGGAAGAGAAAAGACTGATACGAAGGAAACTGGGATTATGGGAAGAGGGGAAGATAATATTATTCGTTGGAGGAATTAACGTCAGGAAAGGAGTGCATCTTCTTCTGGATGCTTTTGTAACATTCGAAAAAAAATATCCCGACACAAAGCTTCTCATTGTAGGTCCCACTTATAAATATGATCAAAAGTATATAGCAGACATTAAGGAGAAAATAAATAAGTTTATGCTTCAGGATAGGGTTAAGTTAACTGAAGATAATGTGAAGAATGTCGAGGAGTATATGCAGAGCTCCGATATATTTGTTCTTCCCTCGAGGCAGGAAGGATTTCCGATTTCAATAGTGGAAGCAATGTCGAGCGGACTTGCTGTTGCAGCCTCCGATATTCCTGAAATTTCAAAAGACCAGATTACCGACGGAGTGAACGGATATTTGTTTCCTGTAGGGAACAAGGATGCACTCGCTAAAACACTTATCAGCCTTTTTGAAAACAAGGAATACGTTTCACGATTCGGTGATAAAGCAAGAGAGAAAGCAATAAGCAATTGGTCAACTGAAATTGTTGATGAAGCATACAGGAAGATTTATCACTCATTGCTTGAAAAGCCTTCGCGGCATGACAAAAAGATCCGGATTCTTTTTACTATTCCGAATTTTAACACAGCGGGAAGCGGCAGGGCATTGATTAATGTCATTTCAAGACTCGACAGGAATCTGTTTGAACCATGCATCTGCTGCAGGCATGAAAGAGGAAATTTATTCAGCAGCGCGAAAGAGCTTAATGTCCCGATATACATTTCAAATTTTACGGCTCCGACAAAACCGAGAATTATTGGTTTGAAAAATGTACTGAAGCTTTCCAGATTTTTCAAAAAAATTAATCCGGATATAATTCATTCATACAATTATTCCGATGATTACTCTGAAGCTCTTGCAGCAAGGCTTTCGGGAATTAAGTGGGTTTATACGAAAAAGAATATGGGATGGGGAAGCAATGCATGGCGTATCAGAAGCAAACTTGCCAATGCAATCATTCCTCAAAATCATGAGATGGTTAACACTTTCTTCGCGGGAATGAACAAATGCAGACTGATTCCGATTGGAATAGATTCAAGCGAATTTTCAGTTGCTGAAAAAGATAAATGTCTTATTGAAAAATATGGATTGAGTGATTCAAGCCCCGTTGTACTTACGATTGCAAACATAATTCCGATCAAAGGAATTGAACATCTCATAAGAGGATTTGCCCTGGTACTTGAAGACTTTGAGAAAGCAAAGCTGATCATAGTTGGTGAAGACAGAACTGTTTATGCCGACAGGGTCAAGAAATCCGTCAGCGAGATGGGAATATCGGACAAAGTGATTTTTACCGGGAAGCAAAATGACATAAAGAAATTTTTCACTGTTGCAGATATCTTTATGCTTTCTTCCGTAAAGACTGGTGAAGGCGGACCTATTTCGGTACTTGAGGCAATGTCAAGCGGAGTCTTAAGTTACGGAAGTGATGTGCCCGGAATTCGGGACATGTTCAGGAAATCAAAGGATCAATTATTTGAATCGGAAAATCCCGGATCGATTGCAAACAAGATAATCAATGCGATGTATCTGACCGAAGAGGAAAAGCGTGAGAGGATAGAAAGGCAAAGGCAATTCATCACGGAAAATTATTCGATTGAAAAGGAAGCGAAACAACTAAAGGAACTCTATCTGAACCTTGTGAGAAACCATGCCGTGAATACAAACTGAATGAACCCGCTTAATTTTGCAAAGTATCTTCCGCATTTTCTAAGAAAAAGAATTAAAGAAAAGATAATCATAATTGAAAGTGATGACTGGGGAATGGAACGGCTCATTTGCGGTGAAACTCTGGATTGGATGAGGCGAAAATTTGGCGAAGAATCTTTTACACGCTGGAGCTATGACTCGCTTGAAACGCCGGAAGATCTTGATTTGATTTTCGATCTATTGGAGCGGTATGAGTCTAAGTTTGAAAAACCTCCGGTGATAACGGCAAATTTTATTACGCATAATGTTGACTATGATTCGAAAGAAAGCTTGAAATTCAAATCCATAAACAGTGGCTTCAATGCAGGCTCGGATGATGTGAGAAATTTGTATCTTAAAGGAATTGATAAAGGATACATTTATCCGCAGCTTCACGGTTACTCGCATTACAATGTATCAGAACTCAAGAATTTTTTTGAAACCGAAGAAGGAAAGGAGGCATATGAACGGAAATTCTTTACTGCGAAGTCAACAATGCGAAAAAATCTTTCATCCCTTCAGGGAGAATTCAGCCTGAATAACAAAGAGGCATCAGGTTTTGAAAGTGCTGTCGCGGAGTTCAAAAAATTTTTCGGATTCTATTCAAGTACAATGATTCCTCCCGCTTTCATTTTTAATGAACAATATACTTCTTTATTGTCCGGAAATGGTATTCGAATGGTGCAGTCGTCTAACCGATTGATGTCTGACAAAAAAGCAAAATTCCGTCACCCCTTTTTCAGACAGAAAGATAATCTATATTGGTCTGTAAGAAACTGCAGGCTTGACCCCGTTCCTGAATATGGATTTTATTCAGGGCAATGTATTGAATCAATAAGGAAAGCATTTGAATTTTCTTATCCTGCGGTAATTGATTTTCACAGAGTGAATTTTTCCGGAAAGTTTAAGCCTGAAGTCAGGGAAAGAACGTTGACGGAGCTCAAATTATTGTTTGACGCGGTATATGAAAAATGGCCGTCGGTTAAATTTATGAACTCATCTGAATTTGCGGAGAGACTTTGGCAACATTAAGTCAAACAAATTTTCTAAGCATTAACAAGAGCATGGTTAAAGAACCGCTTTTGATTATTGGTTCCAAACAATATGAATTTGATAAAGAAAATTTAAGAGCACACTTGCAGAAATCAGGACTCACACAAATTACAGGCATTGATATATCTTCCGGAGACGGTGTTGATGAGATTGCAGACATTACTGACAGCAATTCTGAATTTGTGAATAACCACAGAAATTTTTTTGCAACCATTATCTGCATGGAGGTATTGACGCATGTGAAGAATCCTTTTCGCGCCGCGGAATCAATCACCAAAATGCTTGGAGACAACGGTTCGGTAATACTTTCGGAATGTTATGTGAGAAAGATTTCAAAGATGCCAGTAGATTACTGGAGATTTACGTATGAGGGAACGAAGCAGCTCTTTTCTTCCTTTGAGTTTGATGACTCAAGAGCGATGATTTCATATACACGGGACAAATCAGGAGAGCTCTTGCCATTTGCCTATCCAATGCCGCAGATACTTGAAGGCAGGCATCCCGATGAATCCGGCATCGGGAATTTTATCAGAAAACTTCATAGAAAATTTTTTGCAAAAGGCTTATTCAGATTATCCCGCTTATTTCCGGAGACAACCATATATTCTGTTGCAAGAAAAAAACCCGGCGGCTAAGAAGATCATACAGGAAAAATGAAAGAAAAAATCTCTATAATTACTCCTTTATATAACGGTTCGGAAACGCTGGAAGAAACAGCCGAAAGTGTAATCAAACAGGGGTATGATAACTGGGAATGGATTCTATTCGATGACGGAAGCACTGACAAGACAATTGATGTTGCTACCAAGCTTTGTGAAAATCACCGCGGTAAAATTTTTTTATATCAGCACGAAGGTAAGAAGAATTTCGGTACCGCATACACAAGAAACAGAGCATTCGAAAAAACATCAGGCAACATCATTGCTTATATTGATCAGGATGATATATGGTATCCGAACAGGCTCTCGCACCAGATAGAGATTCTCAATGAAACGAAGGATTGCGCTATGGTATGGGGACCCGTTCTGTATTGGTATAAGAACAGAGAATTTAAACAACCTGTATTTTTTAAGGGAGAACAGGTGCAACCGGGAATTTATCCGCCTCCGCGATTTGTGGAAATTTTCCTAAAAGATCTTAAAGGTACGCCACTGCCGGGAGCGTCAATTCTTAGAAGAGAAGCCATAGAGCAGGTTGGCGGATTTGAAGAGTCAATCAAAGGATCCGAAGATATAGTACTGTGGGTAAAGATTGCTCTGAAGTATTCAATATGTTTTGACGATGTGATTTTAATGAAATACAGAAAGCATCAGGACTCGACACTGCGCAGAGCGACGCAGAGCGGCGAAATGAATGAGTGGAATCTTATATTTCATAAATGGGTAATTGATTTCCTTAAGAAAAATTCACTTGATGAAGAACTCGTCAGAGAAAACGAGTTCGCTTATTACAGGATATTGAAAAAGATTGCCGGAGGAAAAAATTACATCGGGAGCAGAAAAGAATTAATTAAGAGATTGAGTTCATATCCCGAACTCAAACGAAAATACTTCAAAGATTTTCTGCTTGACCTTATACTTCCCTTTGATGTTGCGTCGAAAATTTCAGCGAAGATGCGCTTTCAGTTTTTCAAAAGCATTTGAAGACAATCAGAACTTCGATAATTCCGGAGAGGCAATCTTTTGCACGGGTCGGCAAGAATGATGAAATTGATTTTAAGGCAATTTGCATTTTTGTTTGCACAGGATTCTTCCTTGAGAGCGATACTTTCCGAAAGAATATTGTCGTACTGCAGCCTTATACAGAATATGATGTTAATGAAGATTCATTAATAACGAAATCAAATCGGTACTGGAACTGGCATTATTCACCCCGGGAGATTTCATTGAAGCAAGCAGTTGAGGAGTTTGCACAATTGTTTGAGAAGATCTCATCCGACAAACTTCGGGGGAAAAAAATTATTCTTCCACTTTCGGGAGGACTCGACAGCAGAACGCAGGCAGCGGCATTGCCCGATGATTACAGCATCAGTTCATATTCATATAAATTTGCAAACAGCTTTGATGAAACGAAATACGGAAAGGAAATTGCGAGACTGAAATCTTTTCCCTTTCAGGAGTTTGAAATTGAAGAAGGTTATTTGTGGAAAGTGATTGAAAGACTTGCAGAGATAAACGGATGTTATGCGGACTTCACCCATCCGCGGCAGATGGCAGTTATTGACAGCATAAAGAATCTTGGTGAAATTTTCTATCTCGGGCATTGGGGCGACGTTTTGTTTGATGATACAGGCATAAATGATGATGCGGACTTCGATGATATCGTTTGCTTCCTTAAAAAAAAAATTGTGAAGAAAGGAGGTCAGGAACTTGCCGAATCTCTCTGGGAGTCCTGGGGAATCTCGGGAAATTTTAATGACTATTTTACGGAACGTGTTTCGGGTCTGCTGAATGAAATGAAAATTGAAAATGCGAATTCCAGAGTGCGGGCATTCAAGTCAACTTACTGGGCTCCGCGCTGGACAGCAGCCAATCTCAATGTCTTCGGAGATTTTCATGAAATGTCACTTCCGTATTTTTCGGATGAAATGTGCAGATTCATTTGTACCATTCCCGAACAGCACCTTGCGGGAAGACAAATTCAAATTGAATATATTAAGATGAAGAGTCCCGAACTTGCAATGATTCCGTGGCAGAACTACGATCCGCTAAATCTGTATGATTACAAAAAATTCGGAAGCAAAAAAATGATTCCCGGAAGAATTATCAGGAAGGGCAAGAGAATGTTTAATGAAAATGTCCTCGGTAAGAAAAGTACAACGCGAAACTGGGAGATTCAATTTATAGGTGAAGACAATGACTGTCAATTGAAGCAGCGTCTTTTCGAATCGAAGCAGCTTCAGGAATTCATACCTGACGAGGTTGTCAGAAAGTTCTATGAAAAATTCAGGAAGGATGAAGTTTACTATTCGCATCCTGTCAGCATGCTTCTGACTTTATCATTATTTTGTGAAAGAGAAATCAGGACTGTAAACTGAAATCACATTGACAATCGCAATTTACTCGGGCACAATTCCATCAACGACATTTATTGAAAATCTAATTGAAGGATTAGCAGATTCAGGTCTGAAAATAATTTTGTTCGGAAAGAAGACCGGCAGAGTGAACTACCGAGGGAATGTAAAGGTGATCGAAACTCCGGAGAATGTCAGTGCATTAGTGTTGTTTGTCTTGAAAGAATACTTGAAATTATTTTTCAGAGACAGAAAATTATTTATAAAGACAGCAGGGCTGCTGAAGAAAAAAAGCGGAAGTTTAAAAAAGCAGTTTAAGGATGCCGGAGTGCTGCTTCCGATAGCTAATAATCAGCCGGACATATTTCATATTCAATGGGCTAAGACAATTGACAGATATCCGGAAATATTCAAGCTTTTGAAATGCAGGTTTGTGCTTAGTCTTAGAGGCGCGCACATTAATTACTCACCGGTTCATAATACAAAGCTTGCAGAGTCTTATAAGAAATTTTTCCCTTTGATTGATTCATTTCATGCCGTATCAAAGGCAATTGCGGAAGAGTCAACAAGATACGGGGCAGATCCACGCAAAATCAAAGTGATTTATTCGAGTGTCCGTGATGATTTGCTGAATGAAAATAATTTAGCTGCAGATGATTCGGAAATTCTAAAAATTATTTCGATAGGGAGATTTCACTGGAAGAAAGGTTACCACTACGCGCTCGACGCAATGAACATACTCAAGGAAAAGAAAATCAGATTTGACTATACGATTGTCGCACACGGAGTCATACCGGAAGAAATCCTTTTTCTGATTGATGAATATGATTTAAGCAATGAGGTTAAAATTATTCCCGGACTTAAGCACGACACATTGGTGAAAACACTTCAGCAATCACATTTGCTCCTTCTGCCGAGTGTGGAGGAGGGAATAGCAAATGTAGTGCTTGAGGCAATGTCTCTTGGCATTCCCGTTATCACAACTGACTGCGGCGGGATGAGTGAAGTCATCATTGAAAAATCAAACGGCTATATCGTTCCCGTGCGCAATCCTGCAAAGATAGCTTCGCGAATAATTGAATTCATTGCTTCCGGGAAAAGTGAGAAAGAAATCATCACAGCCGGAGCTCTTCAGACGATAAGAGATAATTTTTCACGGGCAAGACAGATAGATGAATTTAAGGAGCTGTATAATTCATTGGTTCAGGTGAGTTGATGAAAGTGGGTCTGGTATTGCCTTCGCCGCCAAAGTATTCAGAGACATTTCTGAATTCTTTAATAAGCATTCTGCAGCAGGAAGGGATTGACGTAACCGTCTTCAGCGGTGAAAAGGTAAAAGGGAAATATCCATACAAATGTGTTTCTGCACGGGAAGTAAATGCTTCACAGCCATTCAGACAATTTTTTAGGTTTGTATTTATTTTTTTCAAAACAATTGTCAGAGCGCCGGGAAAGTCGTTCAGACTATTTCAACTTGAAAGAACTGACAGCAAATCAATTTCAAATTCACTTAAGAATATTTATTTGAATTCGCACATACTTCAGCAGAAATTGGATTGGCTTCACTTTGGATTTGCAACGATGACTTTGCAGAGAGAAAACGTCGCCAAAGCAGCAGGAGCCAAGATGAGCGTAAGTCTCCGCGGCTTTGACATAAACATATTTCCGCTGAAGAAAAAAAATTGTTATTCCGGAATGTGGAAGAAAGTTGATAAAGTTCATACCATTTCTGACTACCTTCACAGCAAGGCGATAGAACTTGGTTTGCCAAAAGATACGCCTTTTGAAAAGATTGCGCCGGCGATAGATACCCGCTTCTGGAAGATGAATAAAACATCGTGGAAAATTCATACGCCTGTCAGGATATTTACTGCAGGAAGGTTGAACTGGGTTAAAGATTTCGAAACTGCAATTTCGACGATGGCAGTACTGCGGGATTCCGGTTTGGATTTCATATATAACATTGCCGGTGAAGGAAAGGAACATGAGAGGTTGAGCTATGCAGTGCATCAACTTAATCTTGGCGATAAAGTCTTTTTTCTGGGGAAGCATGCTCATAAGGATATTTTGAAACTGATGACAGAGTCGGATATTTATCTGCAAACCAGTTTGCAGGAAGGTTTCTGTGTGTCGGTGCTTGAAGCACAGGCAGCAGGGATAATATGTATAGTTAGCGATGCTGACGGTTTGAAGGAAAACGTCATTGATAATGTGACCGGATATGTTGTTCCAAGAAGAAATCCCGGACTCTTCGCAAAGAAAATAATTGAAGTAACAGAAATGCAGGAAGAACAGAGAAAACAAATTGCAGAATCTGCCAGAAGAAGAGTTGTGAGTGATTTTGATATCAGTTTGCAGCAAAAAAAATTCAGAAAATTCTTTTATCAATGAGAGATAAACAAATAACCATATCCGTAGTAAGCCCTGTTTACAAGGCGGAGAATATCGTAGATGAACTTGTAAGAAAAGTTTCGGAGGCTGTTTCGGATCTTGCAGACCATTATGAAATTGTTCTTGTCGAAGATTGCGGAGGCGATAAATCCTGGGAAAAGATACAGGAGAACTGCAACGCAAACAGAAATGTAAAAGGTATCAAGCTTAGCAGAAATTTCGGACAGCATTACGCAATAACTGCAGGGCTGAACGAAGCAACAGGCGACGTGATTGTTATTATGGATTGCGACCTGCAGGATGATCCATCTCACATCAGTAAACTTTATGAAGAATTCAAGAATGGCTATGAAATAGTATTCACAAAGAGGATGAACAGAAAACATTCTCTGTTCAAATCAATCACGGCGAGAATATACAATTCATTATTCAGAATATTTTCGGATAAGAATTACGACATATCTTATGGTTCAATGACGATGATAAGCGCGAGAGTAAGAGACGAGTTCATAAAATTAAAAGATCAGGACAGGTTATACATACAACTTCTCAAATGGATTGGATTTAAGACCGCTGTCGTGCCGGTTGAGCACAGAGAGAGATATGAAGGCAAATCCTCATACACACTTTCAAAATTATTTTTCACGGCTCTTCAGGGATGGACATCGTATTCGGATAAGCTATTGAGGATTTCAATTTACAGCGGGTTGTTCATCTCTACCATTTCACTGATTATCGGTATTTATATTGTTGTAAGTTATTTTCTGAAAAGTTTCCAGCCCGGGTGGCCGAGTTTGTTTGTTGCAATTCTCTTCTCGACGGGACTAATACTGATGAGCATAGGGATTGCAGGAATCTATATCGGGAAAATTTTTGAACAAACAAAAGCAAGGCCGCTTTACATCATTGAAGAAAAAATAAATATTTGATTTGAAGAAATTAATTATAACGCAGTCTAATTATATTCCATGGAAGGGATATTTTGATTCGATTAACATGGCAGATGAATTCATAATTTATGATGATATGCAATTTACAAGACGTGACTGGAGAAACAGGAACCAGATAAAGACAAAAGACGGCGTTAAGTGGCTGACTATACCTGTTGAGGTTAAAGGGAAGTTTTTCCAGAAGATTAATGAAACGAGAGTCAATGATCCTTCATGGGCTGAATCGCACTGGAAAATAATAAGTCAGAGTTATGCCAGAGCAAAATACTTTGGAGAGTACAGGAATTTTTTCGAAGAATTGTACATGGGTTGCAGGGAAGAACTTTTGAGCCAAATTAATTTCAGATTTATAAAAGCAATTTCCGGATTGCTCGGAATTGATACTCCAATGAAATGGTCTTCCGAATTCAATCTGCTTGAAGACAGGAATGAAAGGCTTGTTGATATTTGCAAAGTATCGGGCGCCAGCGATTATTTCTCCGGACCCGCCGCGAAAGCCTACATGGATGAATCGCTTTTTGAAAGGGAAAATATAAAGGTACATTACTTTGACTACTCGGGGTATCCTGAATACACGCAACTTCACGGAGAATTTACTCACGCAGTAAGTATCATTGATTTGATTTTTAATGAAGGACCTGAAGCAGTAAAATTTATGAAATCATTTTCATCAAAAGGAATTAAGGAATGAACCAAATCAGATTCGTACCGATAACATACTGAAGTCATGACAGCAAGAAGGATCGAATTTAACAAACCATATCTGACAGGGAAAGAGACGGAATATATTCTCGAATCGGTGAAGAGCAGAAAAATTTCCGGAGACGGAATTTTTACAAAAAAATGTCACGAATTTTTTGAAAAGAGATTTGGATTTAAAAAAGTTCTTCTTACAACATCGTGTACCGACGCACTGGAAATGGCGGCAATTCTGATTGATACTAAGGAAGGCGATGAGATCATTATGCCTGCCTATACATTTGTATCTACCGCCAATGCATTCGTACTGCGCGGCGCTAAAATAATCTTTTGCGACAGTTGCAAAGATTTTCCGAACATGGATGTAAAAAAAATAGAAGAACTTGTGACGCCCAGGACGAAAGCAATAGTTGTGGTTCATTATGCCGGCGTTGCAGTTGATATGGATGCTGTTCTTGAAATTGCAAACAAGCACAACTTATTTGTAATTGAAGATGCTGCACATTCAATTGATTCATATTACAAAGGAAAGCCTCTGGGTTCAATCGGACATCTTGCTGCATTTTCATTTCATGAAACAAAGAATGTGATTTCCGGGGAGGGTGGGATGCTGGTTGTGAATGACGAAAAATTTTTCCGTCGCGCCGAAATTATACGGGAGAAGGGAACGAACCGCTCTGAATTCTTCCGCGGAGAAGTGGACAAATACGGATGGGTTGATATCGGATCTTCATTCTTGCCCTCCGATATTATTGCAGCATTCCTTTATGCACAGCTTGAAAACCTCGATGACATTCAGAAAAGAAGAACGGAAATCTGGAAGTACTATTTCCGGAAACTTTTACCTCTTGCCGAGAAAAAATTTTTCAAACTCTCTTCGCTTCCGGATTTTGCAACGAATAATGCGCACATGTTTTATATCGAGTGCCGTTCGCTTTCAGAAAGAAATAATTTGATATCGTTCCTGAAATCAAAAAATATTTTTGCTGTATTTCATTATCTGTCTTTAAACAAGAGCATGTATTACGAATCGAAGTGTGACAGCAGAGAAATGAAAAACTCCGATTATTTTACCGACCATTTGCTAAGACTCCCTATGTATTATGAGCTGTCTGACGATGACCTCGATTTTGTTACAGAAAGCATCAGTGAATTTTATATTCAAAATTCTGACTAAACTTCTTTCAATATACGGCAGTGTGGGCAGGTGGGGCAATCTGATTTTGCTCGCGCTTCTGATCGTGTTCGGACTTGTCAGCAGGATGTTTGCCGCAGTTAAATATTTATATGCCGACTACATTCTGGAAATTTTACTCGCTGCGTTCGCCGCTGTGCTTGTGTGGCGTATCTCCGGGAAGAACTTTTTACCTTCAGTAAATCCAAAGATTTTTAAGAAACTTCTGATTGCGGGGATAGTTTTGAGAATTCTTTTTGCGGTGCATGATTTTTATAACAGACCTGTTCAGGACAGCGATTATGAAAAGCATGAAAAGCTCGGACAAAGGCTCGCTGCCGAAGGAGAGTTCTATGATTTCACGGGAGTTGAGTTGAGAAACTTCAGGCAGCCCGGACTTCCGGTAGTATTTGCTGCCGGACTGCTGATTTATAACAATCCTGTGACTTACGGAGTTGTAATGATTATTTTTTCTTTTGGAGTTCTGATATCAGCATACTTTCTTTTTAATGGTTTCAAAAATATTGCATCGGTTCTTTCTTTCGTTTATATCGCCATTGCGCCCAATATGCTTTTCATGGCGTCAAATTCCAATACTCAACTGCCGTTTTTCTTTTTCGTAATTTTGCTTTTCATTGCTTTGAAAAATTATTCCGGCAAGTTTTATCAGATGGTTATCATTGCAGCTCTGCTGGCGGCAGAGATGTATGTGAGGTTTAATTTCATGATGATACTGATTATGATTCCTTTCCTGATTGAAAGGCACAGAGACGAGAATATTTTTTACGGAGTCAGGAAAGCCGGGATAGTTCTTGGTTTGTTCATGATTTTTTATTCACCCTGGATTTACAGGAATTATCTTCTGTATGGTTCGATTCGGTTAATGCCGACAACAGGTTTGGGACTTTACAGTTCAAATGTTACATCAGACTACACGAAGGCGGGCGGCTATAATGGCGTGCCTGATTCTGTTCTGAATAAGTATAAGAATCTTTCCGAGGTTGAGTTCGACAAGAGACTTAACAATGATGCAATGAATTTCATAAAGGACCATCCAGCAGATTATATAAAGGGGATTCCTTTCAGACTGATGAAATACGGAGGAAGGCAGGATTGGACTATTGATTATTTTTTTGAACACACAAATTATTCAGATTCGAAATTATTGGATACAATTTTTCAGAGCATAGAAAATTTCCTTTTCTGGATCATCCTGTTCTTTCCATTCGTTTATTTGTTTAGATCAAAAAGATTGGGTGCATTGTCAACTTATGTCTTGTGGGCTTACTTGAGTTATTCAATGGCATTACTTCCTATATCAGAAACAAGGTCACGATATAATTTCCCGTATTTGCTCTTCCCGATTTTTGCCGCGTCATTTGTCCGGCAGGATATAACAACATCCCGAAGTAAGGCTTGAGAGTTCTGGAAAGTTTTGAGATAATTAAGTTCCTGAATCCAATCTGGTATTACAATTTGTTCCCGGAAAATGCGGAGGAATTTTCCTCGTGCTATTTCAATTCCGCTGTAATGCAAATTCCCGATGATGCAAAGTCTTTGATAAGCACTGATGAAAGATATTCAAATAATGCAGCCCGTGAACTCGATCTCGGATTCCAGGCATGGAACCGGGGAGCAATGATGAAAGTAAGCGGAGTGACTTACGAAAAATTAACTCATAGAGAAAAACCGAACCGAAATGACGAATACATTTTCATCAGAAAATATTATAAGAGTCATCGTGTGTATTATTTTTTTCTCAAGAATATTTTTTCGTTCAGAAATCCGTTCAAGGAAATTGCAGCGCTGAAAAATACGAGAGATGTCAAGAAAGTTGATCTGGTTCATCCTCATTGCGGTCACGAAGGTTATGCTGAATTCAAATCGGAACTTGTTGCGTCAAATCCCTTTGTAAGCGTAATCATTCCGACACTCAACAGATATGAATTTCTTGGGGATGCGCTCGATGATCTAAAGAAGCAGAGCCACAGAAATTTTGATGTGATAGTAATTGATCAGACAGATAATCCTGATAAAAAATTTTATGAACAGTTCAGTTCCCTCAATCTTAAAGTAATATATCAGAAGGGCAAGGGGCAATGGCTTGCGAGAAATGAAGCTGTCAGGAATACTAAATCTGATTTCTTACTTTTCTTTGATGATGATTCAAGAATCGGAGAAGACTGGATCGAACAGCATCTGAAGGGAATGGATTATTTCAAGGCTGATGTATCGGCAGGCGTTTCAATTTCAAAAGTCGGTGACAGGGTTCCGGAAAATTACAGCTTTTTCAGATGGGCTGATCAATTTGATTCCGGTAATGCGATGGTGAAGAGAAAAGTTTTTGAAAAGGTAGGCATGTTTGACAGACAGTTTGACAGGCAGCGAATGGGTGACGGAGAGTTTGGACTTCGCGCTTACCTTGCGGGATTCAAGAGTATTTCACATCCGTTTGCAAAGCGAATTCACTTAAAAATCGGAAGCGGCGGATTGAGGCAATTGGGTTCATGGGATGCATTCAGACCAAAGAAATTTTTTTCTCCGAGACCTCTGCCGAGTGTTTTGTATTTGTACAGGAAGTATTATCCCAAGAGCTATGTTTCAAATGCATTGTTGATTGGAATGCTTCCTTCACTCATTCCTTACAAATGGAAGAGCAAAAAATATTTGTATCCGCTCGGAGCGTTGCTGTCGCTGTTCCTGTTTCCATTGCTGCTGATCCAACTTGCAAATTCGTGGAATCTATCCGGTACTATGCTTCGGGAAGGAGATAAGATTGAGCGGCTGTAAGAAAATATTGCTGATAACAGCGGAGTTTCCTCCCGGTCCCGGAGGAATCGGGAATCACGCGTACAACCTTGGCAAGTTTCTGGGGAAGAACGGTCATGACGTGAAAGTGCTTGCAGTTTCGGATTATGCAAGCCGCGAAGAAGAAAAAAATTTTGATGAGAAAGAGGAAATCGAAATCCAAAGATTCCTGCGTCACGAGAGCAGACTGAAGACTCTTTACGGAAGAATCAATAAAATCAGAGATGCAATTGCAGAAAACAATTTTGACATCATAATCTTTTCCGGAAGGTTTTCACTTCTGACTTCATTGCTTATTCCAAAAAAACAGGGAACGAAGTTTGTTGCAATTGCACACGGGGGAGATATTAATCCTGACAGCAAACTTCTGAAAACAGCGGTAAACTCTGCGATCAGAAAAATGGATCTCATAATTCCTGTCTCGCGGTTTTCAAAATCAAAACTCAATGCAAATATTCCTGAAAATAAAATTGAAGTCATTCCAAATGGCTTCGATATTGAACTTGCGGATGAAGTAAATTCAGTGATCAGGAATTCACTGAACGGCACCCTTAATCTTGTAACAGTTGGAACTGTCTGGCCAAGGAAAGGTCATCACAATGTCCTTAAAGCTCTGCCTCTGGTTCTGAAAAAGTTTCCGGAATTGAAATACAAAATTATCGGAAGGCTTGCCGACACTTCGAAAACAAAAAGTTATTTTGAGAATGAGCAAATCAAGAAACATTTGATAGTTTATGGAAGTGTTTCGAATGCAGAAATGATTCAAGAGTTAGGGCAGTCACAAATTTTTATCATGCTTAGTGAAACGCAGTCAAGCGGAGACTTCGAAGGGTTCGGCATTGCAGTAATTGAAGCAAATTCGTTGGGACTGCCTGCAATTGGTTCAAGAAACAGCGGGCTTGAGGATTCTATCAATGACGGTGAGAGCGGCATTCTTGTGGATCCGAAAAATCCCGAAGAGGTTGTGAGAGCGGTTGAAAAAATTGTGAATGACTATGAAAGATTCAGCACAAATGCTAAGCAATGGGCTTTGAAGCATCATTGGTCAAATGTTGTAACGTTATATGAAAAAGCTTTTGACAAAATTAAATGAGAAGAAATAAAGATGTGTGGATTTCTCGGAGCTGCTGATTTTAATAAGGGAATAGATGAACATCTTCCCGCATTGCGCAAGGGATTGAATGCGATTTCACATCGTGGTCCCGACGGAAGCAAGGAAATGAATTTTGGGAAAGTCTATCTTGGACATAACAGACTTAGCATCATTGATCTTTCAACAGATGCCGACCAGCCTCTCAAATCAATTAACTCGGATGCTTATCTGATATTCAATGGAGAGATTTATAATTATAAAGAATTGAGGAAAGAACTTTCAGGAATAAATTTTAAAACGAATTCGGATACGGAAGTTTTGCTGGAAGGTTATTTGAAATTTGGGATTGATTTCTTCAGGAAGTTGAGAGGAATTTATTCATTTTCAATTTTTGATAACAGAAGCGAACCGAAGCTTGTTATGTACAGAGATCCGGCAGGTGTAAAGCCGCTGTACTTTTTCGCGAAGAATGGCTTTTGCATTTACGGAAGTGAAATCAAGGCTCTCCTTCCGACTGTTCGAAAAGAATTGTCGGTGAACGTTGACGCAGTGAAATGTTATCTGAATCTTGGATATTGTCCCGAGCCTTATACAGTTTATTCCGAAATCAATGCCCTGAAACCCGGTATGGCAGTTGAAGTCAAGAAAGACAGCATCAGAAAAATTCAATGCATTGAATATGATTTTGAAAATGAAAATACGTTTTCATATCGTGATAATCAGAATCATACCGAAAGGATACTATCGGAAGCTGTTCGCAGAAATCTCGTAGCGGATGTAGAAGTTGCAGTCGCGCTAAGCGGAGGCATTGATTCATCGTTGATTTATGCCTATGCAAATGAGTCAGACAGTTCGATAAGAGGTCTGACGGTAAAGTTTGATGATAAGGATTACAACGAGGCGGACATTTCAAAAATATATTCGGGGTCGCTGAAAGGCAGGCATGAGTTTGTTGAAGTTCAGAATGTGCTTAATCTTGAGACACTGGATATGGTTCTCAAAAATTTTGATCAGCCTTATGCGGACTCATCGGCAATTAATGTCTATTACCTTACAAGAGCTACGAAGAGTATCTCAAAAGTGCTTATTGGAGGCGACGGCGGGGATGAACTTTACAACGGATATCCTTCGATGACATGGCTGGTATACCTTTATAAGTTGACTGGGAATTCGTTGGGAAAGAGAGGCGGTGAAGCAATCCTGGGATTGTCGAAAAAATTTGCCACCTCTTCTCAAAAGAGGATGATAACGAGAATGCTCGCGCTCACGGGCGAGAGACCTGTGGAAATGCTTTATGACTGGCACTCATGGTTTCCGAGAACTGTTTGTTACGAAGGCAAGAGCCCTTTTAAGTTTGATACATCCGACGGTCTGCGGATTTATGAGACAGTCTTTGAAGAAAGTGCGCCTGCAGAATTCAGAAATTTTGTAGCGTTTGATTATTTCCGGAAGACAATGCTAAGTGATTATCTTAGGAAAACTGATATGATGTCAATGCTTAACAGTATAGAATACAGGGTTCCGTTTCTCGACGAGGATCTGACGGAGTTTGCGCTGACAATTCCATTTGAGCAGAAGTCATCATTGAGAGAAACAAAAAAAATTCTAAGAGCAATTCACAGAAAAAAATTCCCTGCGCAGACAAGCAAAATGCCCAAGAAAGGATTCACTATTCCGCTTGACAAAGCATTGAGCCGTGAAGACTTCAGAATCATTGAGGATAGGTTGATGCGGAAAGATAATTACGTACACGAATTTGTTTCAAAGGAATACATTAATTTTCTATTCAGAGCCTTGAATGAAAAGAATGATCAAAATGAAATGATAAGCAGGGCAGGTATCTATCAGAGGATTCTGATGTTGTATAGTCTTGGTCTATGGCATGATGCGAGATGAAGCTTGCCATAATTTCACATACGCCGCACTATATGAACGGCGGAAAAATTTCGGGATGGGGACCAACAATCAGAGAAATAAATCATCTGACGGAAGTATTTGAAAGCATATATCATATTGCCCCTCTTCACAGTGGAACAGCGCCTCCGAGTTCATTGCATTATGAAGACAACAGAATTTTCTTTGTCCCTTTAAAACCTTATGGAGGCAAGAGTTTTGTTGACAAAATTTCAATATTCACGACTGCGTTTCACAATTTGAAAGTAATAAAAAGTGTTCTTAAGAATGTGGACTGGGTTCAATTCAGATCACCGACAGCGATGGGGGTATATGTTCTTCCTTACCTTAGCGCCAGGAAGGAACCTAAACGCTGGGTAAAATATGCAGGTAACTGGAAATTATCCGGTACGCCAATGTCTTACCGGTTTCAAAAATGGTGGCTGAAGAAAAATTTTCTTAACTCATTTGTTACTGTCAACGGAGATGAAAACGATGAGAAGAATAATATTTTGAATTTCAGGAATCCGTGTCTTGACAATGAAGAACTCGCCAATGCAAATGCAATCGCGGATAAGAAAGACTTCACAGGTAAGTTGACGCTTTGCTTCAGCGGCACGCTGACAAATAATAAAGGCGTCGGAATAATTCTTGATTCAGTCAGCAGAATAAAGAGAAGAAATGAAATTGAACGAATAATATTTGCGGGGGATGGTCCTGACAGAGAGCGATATGAGTCTGAAGCATCAGGGTCTGATTTGGATATTGTCTTTAAAGGTTTCATGAACCGCAATGATCTCAAAGATGTATATGCGGAATCACATTTGATTCTGCTTCCGAGTGAGTCAGAGGGTTTTCCCAAAGTAATAGCAGAGGCGGCGTCTTATGGCTGTGTGCCGGTTGTATCAGATGTCTCCGCGATAAGCAGATATTTCAATGATTCAAATGGATTTCTCTTGAAAGAAATAAGTTCTGATGCGCTCGCTCATAGAATAGATGAAGCGCTGATGGATAGAGAGATGCTTAAGAATAAATCGAAGAAGTGTTCAACGATTTCAAAACTGTTTACATTTGAAGATTACATTAAGAATCTGCGTGAAAAAATTCTCAAAGAAGAATGAAATATAAGTTTATTTTTTTGCAATTAAGATATAATTTTGAAAAGTGAAAGATTCTCCTTTTAAAGCCGAAATATACTTAGCAATTAACGTATTGCTCGCGCTTGGATTGGTATTCAATTCCAAGTTGAGTGAAGTATATGCCATCATCATTTTGATATACGGCATGTTCAGGATATTCAACAAGAAAAATGCGGATGGTTCAGCTCACATCATGGCGGGATATGTGGTTGGAATCGAGGTATTGTTCCGAATGAATTCCGGTGGATTCGGTTATGAGTTCGGCAAGTATGCGGTAATGCTTTTTTTGGTAATCGGGATACTTGTGAGCGAGAAGAAAAAAAAGATTCCTTTCCTGTTTGTTGCTTTCATTCTGGCAATGTTGCCTTCGGTAATTTTTGCCGATTATCCCACGTTTGAGTTCGAGAGACAGATGATATCTTTTAATCTTGCAGGTCCGGTTTGTCTTGGTATTTCTGTTATATATTTTCACAAGCGAAGATTGTCGCTGATACAGATGCGGAAACTCTTGCTGGCGATTTTGTATCCGATAACAGGCATGGCGTTTTTTCTGTATTTCCGCTCCGGAACTCTTGAGAACGTTGAATTCACCACAGAGTCAAACTTCCAGGCAAGCGGCGGTTTCGGTCCCAATCAGGTATCAACAATACTTGGACTTGGAATTTTAATAATTGCGATAGCATATTTTCTTGGGATAAGATTGTTCAGAATGAAGTATCTGAACATTATTCTTCTGATGCTTTTCCTTGTAAGAGGTCTTGCTACTTTTTCCAGAGGCGGTATGATAGCTCCCTTAGCGGCGATCGTCGTTTGCATAATTATTATGTCAATAACCAATCCGCAGTTTCAGGCGAGGATGAATAAAGTGTTCTATGCATTCATGATAATCTGTGTAGTTGGATTTCTCGGATTCAATTATGTAAATGATGTCAGCGGCGGGTTGCTGGAAATGAGATTCAAAGGCGAGTCAATGTATAATAAGCAGAAGAGTAATCTGCTTAGCGGAAGAGACAACATATTCATGAATGATCTTGAAATATTTCAGGACAATGTTCTGACTGGCGTAGGTCCGGGAAATGCAGGAGAAGTGAGGGAGCAGACCGCGGGGATAACTGCCGCCGCAGCGCACATTGAATATTCGCGGCTTCTTGCAGAACACGGACTCTTCGGAATCTTTGCGATTTTTGTGATGCTGCTTTTTCCCGTAAAGACTTTTTTCCAGCTTAGAAGCGTAGATGATAAAGTCTTGCTGATAATGTGCACGGTTTTTGTTTTCATCAGCCTTGGTCACTCTGCAATGAGAACTGCCTCGCCCGGATTTATTTACGGGCTAGCTTACATAAATTTAGTAAGGCAAAGAACGTGATTCTTTATGTAGGTAACATTCTTTCCGGTCACGGCTATACTCCAACATTTATCGAACTGCTTGCCCCAAAACTTTCCGATAAGTACGAATTAAAAACTGCATCTTCAAAGAAAAATCAGATTTCCAGAATGATTGACATGATGGGAATGCTTTTTAAATTCAGAAAACAAATCAACCTTCTTCTCATTGACTCATACAGCCGCAGAGCTTTCTGGTACACTTATATTCTGGCGCTGCTTAGCAAAATTTACGGCATAAAATATGTTCCCATATTGAGAGGCGGAGGTTATCCCGAAAGATTGAAAAAATCTCCTTCAAAGTGTAATTTTATTTTTTCGAACTCATTTAAAAATATTTCTCCTTCACTTTACCTTAAGAAAAGTTTTGAGGATGAAAACTTTGATGTTGAATATATTCCCAACTTTCTTCCCATCGGAGAATATAAATTTAAAGAGCGCGTAAATGTCAGCCCGAAACTTTTGTGGGTAAGATCATTTCATAAAATATATAATCCTGTTCTTGCAGTTGAAGTGCTTAATGAACTAAAGAAAAAATTTTCTGATGCAATTCTGTGCATGGTAGGTCCCGATAAAGATGGTTGCCTCAAGGATGTAATCGAAAGAACAAGCGAGCTTAAATTGAATGATTCTGTAGTTTTTAAAGGCAAACTCTCCAAAGAAGAATGGCGAAGACTCTCCGAAGAGTATGATATTTTTATTAACACAACAGATTTTGACAATCACCCTGTAAGCGTAATTGAAGCAATGGCGTTAGGTCTCCCCGTTGTTTCGACAGATGTCGGAGGAATTCCCTTTCTTATTGATGATGCGTCTAACGGTCTACTTGTTCCAAGAAATGAAACACTGCAGTTCGCAGGTGCAATCACAAGACTATGTAATGATCCGGATTTGACTAAGAAAATTTCACTCAACGCCCGCAAACTTGCCGAAAGCTTTGACTGGGAAATTGTAAAATTGAAATGGTCGGAATTGATTGAAAGCGCCTGAAAAATTTTTGCGAATGAAACTATGACATATAACAGAGTGCTTGAAGACATATTGCTTCCGATTGGGGACAGAATTGCAGGAACGAGATTCATGCAAGAACTTTCTAAGTGGAGAGAGTTAAGTTTGCTTGGAAAAGATGAATTGAAAGAACTCGAAAGGAAAAATCTGCGTGAACTTATCAAACATTGCAGAGAGAATATTCCTTTTTACAGAAATCTCAAATTACCGGAAACTGAAGATCCATACGAACTCATAAAGCATTTTCCGATCCTGACAAAGAAAATTGTTAAGGATAATGTTGATGAACTTATCTATGGCGACAAATCAAAATTGATTAAAGAGTCAAGCAGCGGATCATCAGGAATACAAGGCTCTGTTTACATGTCGAAGAGAGAAGAATCAGTAAACAGGGCAATTCAGGTATTGTGGTGGGAATGGGCTGGTTACAGGATAGGAGACGGAATCATTCAAACAGGAATGACAACGAAGAGGAATCTCGAGAAGCAGATTAAGGATCTCTTTTTCAGAACCGATTATTACATTGCATTCGGACTCGATGAAGACAAAATCAGGAAGGCGCTTGAAAGACAGATAACGCATCCGAAGAAGATGCTGCTTGGATATGCGTCATCATTGTATCTCTTTGCAAAGATAGCCAACGAATCGGGAATGGACAACGTAAGATTTGAAAGCGTTGTAAGCTGGGGGGACAAAATGTTTGCGCACTACAGGAAGCTGATTGAATCACAGTTCAATACAAAAGTTTATGATACCTATGCATGCACTGAAGGATTTATGATTGCAGCTCAATGCAGTGAAGGAAGTTATCACGTTATGTCACCGCAGACATATCTTGAGATACTCGATGATAACGGCATGCCTGTCAAACCTGGTGAACAGGGAAGAGTCATTGTTACAAGACTTGACAGCAGAGCAATGCCTCTTGTAAGATATTCGCTTGGTGATCTTGCTGTCATGGAATCTGATGAGAAGATATGCAGGTGCGGGAAAAGCCTGCCGTTGATGAACAACATTATCGGCAGAGATACTGACATTGTAAAAACTTCTTCCGGCAAGTATTTGATAGTACATTTTTTTACCGCAATATTTGAACACATTCCCGAGATAAAGCAATTCAGAGTAATTCAGAGAAATCTCGATGGTATCGAAATCGAGTACATTGCATCTGAAACATTCAGCCCCGAGATTTTGGGAAAGATTGAATCGCAGATATTCGGAAAACTTGAAGAGAACATAAAAATTGAGTTTAGAGAAGTTTCCCAAATTCCAAACTCACCTTCCGGAAAGCCGCAGATAATCCAAAGCCTATTGGACAAGACAGATCAGCATGAGATATCCGGAGCCGGGAACAATGTTTATTTGGATGAAGATGAGAAAACAAGTTCATTGTTTGAGTTAACATTAAAAGTGAAAGGCTTCCCGATTCAGGAAGCAGCAAGGGAACTCGAAAACATCAGAAGTCTTTCGAAGCATTCATTCAGGCAGTGGCAGGAAGAAAAGAAATGGGACATTGTAAGGCATCATTTTGAAAAAAATGAATTTTACAGATTCATGTTAGGAAATGATCTGCCGGAGAAATGGACTAATTTGCCCGTGTTGAACAAACATGATTATCAGATTGCGCGTCAGAATCTGCTGTCATCTTCAATCAAACACAAGGATTTATATACAGGCTATACATCAGGTTCTTCGGGGCATCCGTTTCGCTATGCTAAAGACAAATTCTGCCACGCAATGACATGGGCATTAATTAAGGACAGGTATGCAATGTTTGATTTGAATCTTGATTCGAAACAGGCACGCTTTTATGGAATACCTTTTGAGAAAATTGATTATGTCAAAGAAAGGACAAAAGACTTTTTGTCCAACAGGATCAGATTTCCGGTGTTCGATTTGTCCGATGATGTTCTTGAATCCTTTCTTGGAAAGTTTACAACAACAAAGTTCGAATATATTTACGGATATACCAACTCCATCGTATTGTTTGCAAGATATCTGATAAAGAAGAACATTGTGCTTAAGGACTATTGCAGGACATTGAAAATTTGCATCGGCACTTCCGAAAACTGTACCGAACAGGACAAGAAAATTTTAATGCAGGCATTCGGAATTCCTGTAGTCAACGAATACGGGAGTTCGGAAGTTGATCTCATTGCGATAGAAGATCTGAAAGGAGAGTGGAGGATATCCGATGAGAATATTTTTATGGAAATTCTTGATGATGATGGAAACGAAGTGAGGGGAAGCGGAGAGGGCAGGATAGTGCTGACATCGCTTCACAACAAAGTAATGCCGTTCATCCGTTATGAAATCGGAGACAGAGCGGTGATAGATCGCAGGGACGGCGAGATTATCATCAGAAATCTTCTCGGAGGTGTCAATGATATTGTCATGCTGCCAAGCGGCAGAAAATCCCCGGGAATTACTTTTTACTTTATAACGAGAAGTGTGCTTGAGAATGTAAATTCACTCAAAGAATTTATTATCAAGCAAGTTGAAATTGACAGGTTCATATTTGAGATTGTAAGTAGTATTGATATTCCGGAAAGAGAGAAAATTCTTCTTCAGAAGAATATGGATATGTATCTGGAACCGGGATTGAAATTTGAGATTCACAGAGTTGATAAGATCGAGAGAACGAAGTCAGGAAAGATGAAACACTTCCATTCGCTGTTAAGAACAAATTGAAGCTTTTAATTCTGTCGCAATATTTCCATCCGGAGACGGGAGCTCCTCAAAATCGCTTACTCGAGCTTGCAAAAATTTTCAGAGCCAATAAGTGGGAAGTAAATGTAATAACTGCATTGCCAAACTATCCCGTCGGGAAAATTTTTAAAGGATATTCCGACAAGCTTGTTACGGAGGAAACAATCGAAGGAATCAAAGTGAAAAGATTCTGGCTTTATGCCTCAAATTCTTCCAAAAGCATTCCAAGAATTTTTTCGATGATTACATTTTCAATTGCATGTCTCTTCGGTATTTTTTCGTTAAGAAGATTTCGTCCTGATTATATATTTGTTGAAAGTCCTCCGCTTCTGCTTGGTGTCAGCGCTTATATCCTGTCCAAATTTTGTTCGGCGAAATTAATAATGAACATATCCGATATCTGGCCTTTGACTGCAAAGGAGCTTGGTGTGATAAATGACGGATTTGTTTACAGAAGACTCGAGACTCTCGAAAGATTCCTTTACAGAAATTCTTTTCTTAACACCGGTCAATCTGAAGAAATTGTCGCACACATAAAAAGTGCCGGAGGGAAAAATGTCTATCTCTTCAGAAATGGCGTTGATGTATTGAGATTTGAAAAATGCGAATCGAAAACAAATGCAGGCTCAAATTTGAAAATCATATATGCAGGGCTGCTTGGCGTTGCACAGGGTCTCTTTGAAATTGTAAGAAAGATAAATTTCAGCGAATTAAAATCAGAGTTGCATATATATGGAGACGGTACTGAAAGGTTACAGCTTGAAAAATTTCTGAATGATACCGGTGGCAGGAATGTATTTTTGAATTCAGCCGTGCCTCGTGAGAAAATTCCGGAACTGCTTACAAATTTTGATGCAGCATTGATTCCGCTTACCGGAAGAATATTCGGCGCAGTACCTTCAAAAATTTATGAGGCAATGGCTGCAGGTCTCCCGATTCTTTTCAGCGGCGATGGCGAAGGAGCTGATTTGATTGTGAAGAGCAGAACGGGAGTTGTGTCTGCTCCGGGTAATTTTGAATCGCTCAAGAATAATATTGTGCTGATAGGCAGCGATCCGGAACTTAGAAAACAAATGTCTGCAAATGGCAGACTGGCTGCTGAAAAAAATTTTGACAGAAATAAAATTATTAAAAATTTTTCGGATAAGCTTGTTGAATTAAATTCGTGAAATGGCAGAAATCAGGAATAGCACGCGGCTGGATTTGATGAAGATTGCATATTGCCACATATCTGCTTTCCCTGATTCCCTTAGTTCAAAGATGGGACTGAAGTATCTTACTAAAATGATAGACTGGTATCTCTCTGATGAAAAGAGATTCTTATTTCACATTGAAGAAGATGGAAAGTGCATCGGGTACTGCGGCGGAATGATAAATGACGGAACGCAAACAACAGGTTCTGCAAGCGGAATGATACAGCACAGCTTCAATGACGCGGCTAAAGCAATTCTCCTTAGACCATGGCTGCTCTTTCACAAAGAGCTTTTTGAAAAATATTCTCTCATCATAAAAAACGTCAAAAGAAAATTCTTCCCTAAATCAAATAGAAGTGCAATTCAAAAATCGGCGAGCAAAAAGAATTCTGAAGCAATGACGGGACTTGTTGTTATAGGTGTTGCAAAGGGTTTTCAGGGGAAAGGATACGGCTCGATGCTTCTTAAAGAATTTGAAAAGAAGACTGAAGGTTTCGGAATCAGGAAGATGGCGTTGACTGTAAGGGGAGATAATTTACAGGCAATAAAATCTTATGAGCTTAATGGATGGAAAAAAGGAAAGCTCGAGGGTAACAGCCTTGAGATGACTAAAGACATTCGTATTTGAAAATCAAAATAAATTTGTATTGAAATATTTAGTTACGGGAGCTGCAGGCTTCATTGGATTTCATCTTTGTAAAAAACTTTGCGAAGAAGGATCGGAAGTTATCGGTATTGATAATCTCAATAACTATTATGACGTAAGTCTCAAAGAAGCAAGGCTGTCACAATTGCGGAAGTTGAACAATTTTACCTTTGAAAAAATTGATATGTCGCAGGATAAAGTGCTTGCCGGTTTTTTTTCAAAACAAAAGTTTGAATCGGTAATACATCTTGCTGCCCAGCCCGGTGTAAGATATTCAATTACAAATCCGGAAGTCAGCATTAAAAATAATATCAACGCTTTTTTTAATTTGCTTGAATGTCTTAAGAATCATCCGTCAAGACTTATTTTTGCATCTTCAAGCTCCGTTTACGGCAACAGTGAGAAGACTCCGTCATCAGTTGAGGATAACGTTGACAGACCTGTATCTCTTTATGCCGCGACAAAGAAATCAAATGAACTGATGGCATATACATATCATCATCTCTACAAGATTCCGGTTACGGGATTGAGATTCTTCACTGTCTATGGTCCGTTCGGCAGGCCGGATATGGCTTACTTCAAATTTACAAAGAACATAATGGAAGACAAACCCATTGATGTTTATAACAACGGGGATATGGAAAGAGACTTCACTTATATTGACGATGTTACAAAATCAATTTCATTGCTGCTGAAGAAAGATAATTACGGCGGATACAAGTTATTTAACATCGGAGGAGAGCATCCCGTAAATTTGCTTTACTTCATTGAAATCCTTGAGAAAAATCTTGGAAAGAAAGCAGTGAAAGTATTTAAAGAGATGCAGCCCGGAGATGTTAAGATAACCTCTGCCGATTCTTCGGAACTTGCAAAGTTTATTGATTATAAACCTGATACCCGGATTGAGAAAGGTCTGGCAGAATTTGTTTCGTGGTTTAAAGAATATTACAACTGTAAATAGCAGGATTAGTCAATGTGCGGAATAGCGGGTAAGACCGACTGGAATAACGATGACAGTAATAATCTTTCGATAGTCGGTGAAATGAACCGCAGGCTTATTCATCGCGGTCCGGATAATCAGGCTGTTGTCCGCCTTGATGGAATTACACTCGGACATTGCCGCCTCTCGATAATTGACTTGTCTGAAAATGCCAACCAGCCAATTTCGAGTTCCGACAATCGCTTTCATATTATTTACAATGGCGAGGTTTATAATTTCCGCGAGTTGAGAAAAGAACTGCTTAAGAAAAACATTCACTTCAAGAGCGATTCAGATGCCGAAGTGGTCCTGTACTCTTATGTGAATTTCGGAGTTGATTGTTTCAAGGATTTTAACGGAATGTTTGCATTTGCAATCTGGGACAACGCAAGAAGAGAGCTCATATTGGCTCGTGACAGGTTTGGCAAAAAACCTCTTTACTATCATGTGGACAAATACAAGAACATAACATTTGCATCCGATCTCAATTCATTAACCGGGGATACGAGCATCAATCCGGAAATATCTTATGAGGCTTTGAATTGTTATCTCGCGCTTGGTTATATTCTGTCTCCGATGTCAATTTATAAAAGTATTTTTAAACTTGAACCTGCATCTTACATTAAGTTTTCAGATAGCGGAAAGAAAATTGAAAAGGCGAAGTACTGGGATTACTCAAACGAGTTCAGGAATAAGACGAAAGAAAATGAAAAAGAAATTGAAGACAATATTTTGAATTTGCTCGACAAAGCAGTGGTGAGGAGAATGATAAGTGATGTGCCGGTCGGAGCCTTTCTAAGCGGTGGAGTTGACTCAAGTTCGATAACAGCGCTGATGAAAAAGCATCATAGCGGAGAGCTTCATACTTTCAGCGTTGGGTTTGATTTGAAAAGTTATAATGAACTTCCGGATGCTGACAGGGTTGCCTCTTATCTTGGGACGAAACATCACGGTATGATATGCAACGTCAACAACGGGGTTGAATTTATTAATAGAGCGATAGAGGCTTATGATGAGCCATTTGCGGATAATTCACTTATTCCGATGATAGAAGTTTCGAAGCTCGCTTCCGAATATGTGAAAGTAGTATTAAGCGGTGACGGAGCGGATGAAATATTTGCGGGTTACATTACGTACAAGGCGGATAAATATTATAAATATGCGCGTCCGATTCCGCGAACACTGAAAAAGTTTCTCATCGGAATAAATTCCGATAAAAGCGACAAAAAACTTAATTGGCTTTACAAGCAGCGGCAGTTTTTTAAAGGCACTTTGCATAATGAAGAGAAGGCGCATTATCTGTGGAGACAATTTTTTAGTCCCGAAGAAAGAGTAAAGATCCTCGGTAGCAATTTCAAAGAAATGATTTTTGATACAGATCCATTTCATGTATTTGAAAAATATTATGAAAAATGCAGAGACCTTGAACCGCTTGACAGAAATCTGTATGTAGATGCAATGACATGGCTTACTGATGACATACTTGTGAAAACAGATCGCGCAACCATGTTCAGCAGCATTGAAGCAAGATGCCCATACCTGGATCCAGAACTTGTAAGCTATGCCGCTTCGATACCAGCATCATTGAAAATGAAAGGTATGCAGACAAAATACATTTTGAAAAGATCATTGAGAAAAATTCTTCCTGACTTTGTACTTAAAAAGAAGAAAAGCGGATTCAATGCACCGGTTGGAAACTGGATAGGAATTAACGGTAAAGATGAATTCAGATCATTCAACAAATTTGTTTATGACAGAAAGATTCCAGCAAAAGCAGTCTGAATGGACTGAACAGTGGACGCTTGTTCAAGATAATGAACTGTTTCTCTTTAAGGACTGGATTTATCCGAACAGGCTTGAAGACTTCACAGGGAAGGAAGTCCTGGAGTGCGGATGCGGAGGAGGTCAGCATACTTCGTTTGTTGCTCCGATTGCCAAATCCGTAACGGCAGTTGATCTTAACACAACTGAAATTGCAAAAGAAAGAAACAAGGAATTTTCAAATGTGGAATTTGTCGAAAGTGATATTGCGAGCATGAATCTGGGAAAAACTTTTGACATCGTATTTTCAATTGGAGTTGTACATCATACCGACAATCCCGACAAGACTTTCAATAATCTGAAGAAGCATGTGAAGCAGGGGGGACGGCTGATTGTATGGGTGTATTCCGCAGAAGGAAATTCGCTGGTTAAAAATTTCGTTGAGCCATTTCGGAAAATGTTCCTTAAGAATATGAAGAGAAAAAACCTCTTGATGCTTTCGAAAATTATTACTGCAATTTTATATTTGCCGGTTTATTCGATTTATCTCTTACCTCTGGAGTTTCTTCCCTTTTATGAATACTTTGGAAATTTCCGGAAGCTTAGTTTTTACAGAAACAATCTGAATGTCTTTGACAAGCTCAATGCTCCGCAGGTTGACTTTATCAGCAAAGAGAGAATTACGAGATGGTATGATCTTTCTGATTTCTCGGATGTTTCAATATCGCAATATAAAGGAGTGAGCTGGAGAGGAAGCGGTATCAAAAATGAAAATTAAGAAAAGATGAATTGTTTGGAATTGATCTTTGCCAAAGAAACAGGGTTTTTGAGAAACACATTTATCAAACTTGATTTACCGGAAATAATTTTGATTCACATTTCGCAATTTTAAAAGGACTTGTCATTTCTATTCAAATATAACGAGCGTCTGAAGTTCGATACGGGAAACGACAACTACTTCGAATTGATAAAAGACGGGATTCTACATTTTTCAAAAGTTATAACATTCTTATCTTCACCATTGCTGAAGTTGATTCTGATATTTAACGGCGTGAAATACGGAAGCAATGTGAAAGTATATGGAATTCCCCGCATTGAAAACCGCGGAAGCATAGAACTCGGAAATGACATTCGCCTTGTTTCTGCAAAGTGCGGATATAATTCCGGGAACATGTCAGGCGGGGTTTTCCTGCGCACTTCCAAAGAAGGAAAAATTAAAATCGGTAACGAAGTTTACCTTAACGGAACATCAATCATAAGTGAACAGGAAGTTACCCTCGGAAGCAGGATTGGTATTGGCGCAAATGTAGTGATAATGGATACCAATACCCACAACGTTGTGTATAAGGACCGCGTAAAAAGATGGGATAAGATAAAAAGAGGACCCGTCGTGATCGGCGATGATGTATGGATAGGTGCGAATAGTTTCATCATGAAAGGAGTAACGATAGGCAACGGCTCGATTGTAGCTGCAGGAAGCATTGTAACAAGTGATGTAAAGCCATTCAGCATTTACGCAGGCAATCCGGCAAAATTTGTAAAGTCAATAGATGAGGAATAAATGACAGAGCTATTTGGATCATCCGAGCAAATGCAGAAAGCCACTAACTACAATCAGTGGACTTTTGAATTATTCGAAGAATATATACGTGGCGATGTGCTCGAGGTCGGATGCGGAGTTGGTTCATTCACGAAATTAATCTCGGAACAAAGCTCGTTTGATTCATTATACTGCATTGACATTTCGCAGCCGGCAATTGATTTCGTCAGTAAAAAAGATTTTGGCCGGAACATCCGCTTCGAGTGTATTGACCTGATCAACGTAGAAGGCAAGTATGATTTTATCGTTTGTATGAATGTCATGGAGCATGTTGAAGATGATAAATCATTCTTCTCTAAGATCTTGAGTTTGCTGAAATCCGGAGGAGTTCTGTTTTTGCTGGTTCCCTCGCACAAGTTTTTATATTCCAATTTTGACAAAGTTGCGGGACATTATAAGCGCTATACCAAAGCAATGATGAATGAATTTAGTTTGCCGGATGATGTAAGTCTGATAAAGCAGTTTTACTTCAACATGATTGGCGCATTCGGATACTGGGCTGTATACAAAGCCCTGAAATCGGATAACGTGAACGATACAGAAGGAGAGATTGGATTGTTTGATAAATATGTAGTGCCGTTTTCAAAAACCTTTCTACCTGTAAGCACCCCAATAGGCATTTCAATAATCAGCATTTATAAAAAACTTTAGACGAATGTTTTCCATAATCATACCGGCATACAATGAAGGCGCTGTCATAGCTGTTACTATTTTTGATATTAAGAAAATTCTTGCGCTCAATAATATTTCGGATGCGGAGATAATTGTTGTGGATGACGGTTCGACAGACAAGACTTACGAAATGAGTGTAAAAGCCGGAGCAACTGCAATCAGACATCCGCACAACATTGGTTACGGCCGTTCTCTTAAAGATGGTATCCTCGCCGCAACTCACGATACGATAATCATAACTGACGCTGACGGAACATATCCTCTTGAGATGATTCCCGTTCTTGTGAATGAATTTAATAAGGGATTTGATATGGTTGTAGGAGCAAGACAGGGTGAAAATTATGACGAGTCAATCAAGAAGAAAGCGCTGCGCATAGTTTTGAAAAAATTAGTTGAATTTACAGCGGGCAGAAAAATCCCCGACATAAATTCGGGACTGCGTGTGTTTTCGAAGAAGGCAGTTATTCCTTTCTTCCCGAAACTGTGCGACACATTCAGTTTCACGACCTCACTGACGCTTGCGTATATGATGACGAGCAGATATGTTCAGTATGTATCGATTGATTACAAGAAGAGACATGGGAAAACGAAGGTCAGACTCTTCAGTGATTCGATGAGAACACTGCAGTTTATTGTTGAAGCAATTTTGTTTTACAATCCCATAAAAATTTTTATAGTCTTCTGTTTCTTCCTGATTCTGTTCGCTGGTTTTAATTTCATACTGTCTTTCACTCTTCATCGCCCGTTTACATTTTATCTCGGACTGGGAAGCATATTGCTTTCGATACTTATGTTTGGTCTCGGGTTAATTTCAGTTCAACTGAAACATATAATGAGCTCGAATGATGACAAAGAAAAATACGAATGACTTTCCTGAAGAATTTCAATAGTTCTAAACACATTTTTCTTTACAGCTCGATGATGGTAACGATGGTTTTTCTTGTTACCCGGCTCCAGTATTTTCTGGATTATCCCGTCTTTGTTTTCTCGAGCGACAGCGCGTCATATTGCGATGCGGCTTTTAACATTATGAATCTGCATGCGCCCCTGTTTGATATCAGAACACCCGCCTATCCTTTGTTCCTCGCACTTGTATGGACTTTCTCAAAATCAATGTTTACGCTTGCGCTGACGCAGAGCGTACTCACCATAATCTGCTCTTTGCTCTTTCTCTTTATGATTTACCGGTCGTACAGATCTTTGACTTTTCTCTTTGCAATTTCATTATCTGTTTATATATCATCTTCGTACTATCTGGTTCTTGAGAAAGCACTTTTGACGGAAGGAATTTTTGTAAACGTCCTGTTGCTAAGTGCAGGAACGCTTATAGTTGCGATAAAAAAGAATTGTCTTTCGTACTGGATTTTATTTTCATTGCTTTCGGCATTGCTGGTTCTGATCAGGCCCGCTGCATTGTTTCTTGCGGGAATATTTTTGATGGTAGCAATTTTCTTTTTTATAAATAGGTTTGGCCTGCGGTATTATGCTGCATTAGTCATTCCATCTGCTGTAATATTGCTCCTATTGTGCTCATATAATTATGCGACTATAAGACAGTTTACCATTACGCCATTTGGAGAAGCTAATCTCTCGGGGGTAACGGTGCTCTTCATGGAAGAGTCTCCCGAATATACTCCGCTGGTAAACGAAGCAATCAGAAATACCCTTGATTCAATTCCGGGAAAGAGCAAAAGTTATATACGGAATTCTTTTGGCATATCAAAACTTTATCATACGTTCAATGATAATTTCTACAGACAGGTAAACCTGACGGAGTATCTTATGAAGAGGGACAGTTCGATTAATTTTATGACCGTTCGTCCGATACTTAAGGAGATTTCAGTTGATGCAATTTCGAAGCATCCTGAAATTTATATGAAGTTCTTTGCCTCCAATTTTATTTTTTTCTTTAATAACGTCAGAATTGTAATGGACTATTATGATCAGATGTTAAACATTTATAAGCGAACCGTCTTTGATAAGAAATATATTGAAGAGCTTGAATCAGGAAGATGGAGACAAGTTTCATCCGGTAAATCCGATCATCGGGAGATCATCAAATTCTTTGAGGAGGAGGTGAACAAGCAAAATGGATTAGAAAATGTAATCATAAGCGGAGATTCTTCCGCGGAATTCAAACGGACATTTAGCGGCCTGATGTATTCTTATTACGAGAAGGTCTATAATTTTCTTTTCAGAAATTTCCTTTGGGTGATACTTTACGGTGTTGTTATGATTGTTTCAGCAATCGGTCTGCTGAAAAGCAGATTCAGAGATAGAGATTATTTCATGATTTTTTTGATTTGTTCAATTTTTGTCATAAAGGCGATTTTTGTAAGCCTTGTGGAAGTTGCACTTGTAAGATACAGTTACACGGTAGAGTTTGCGATTTATTTCAGCCTGCCGTTCATATTTTTAATTTTGAAAAAAAAGAAAAACACACAACCGGCATGATACCTTTTTCTCCGCCATACATTGACGAGGATGTATTGAAAGAAGTAACGGATTCACTTCAGTCCGGATGGATTACAACCGGACCCAAAGTCAGATCATTAGAGGAAGAAATTTCAAAAATCTCGGGAGTGAAGAATGTTCTTTGCGTAAACTCCGCGACATCGGCGCTGATGCTGATGCTTCACTGGTTTGGAATAGGGAGGGGCGATGAAGTTATCGTTCCTGCATATACGTATTGTGCAACGGCTTTAGCAGTGATGCATGTGGGAGCTAAGCCTGTGATGGTTGATGTTACGGATGATTTTTGTATAGATACTGAAAAATTCAGAGCGGCAATAAATCCAAGGACGAAGGCTGTTATTCCCGTTGACATAGGAGGGCTTCCGTGCGACTACGATGAAATTAAAGGCATTGTAAACGATGACGGCATAAAAAAAATGTTCATTTCAACAAATGAAAATCAAAGAATGCTCGGAAGAATTTTTGTTCTTTCGGATGCGGCGCACTCCATCGGGGCAACATACAATGGGCGCAAGAGCGGCAGTCTGTGCGATGCATCCGTGTTTTCATTTCATGCTGTAAAAAATGTAACAACTGCCGAAGGCGGAGCAATCTGCATAAACCTGCCTGATAAGTTTAACAATGATGAAATCTATAAATGGCTGCGATTGCTGTCTTTGAACGGTCAGACAAAAGATGCCTTTACAAAGTCGCAGGGCGGCGGATGGAGATATGACATTGTCTATCCCGGATTTAAAATGAATCTAAATGATATTTGTGCGGCAGTCGGACTTGCACAAATCAGGAAATACAACGACGATATGCTATTGAAAAGAAAAACCATCTTCAAGGAATATGACGAAGCATTTTCAAATACCGAATGGGCAATCACACCAACATCGCTTACCAAAGATAAGGAAAGTTCATATCACGTTTATCTCTTGCGAATACGAGGAATTACCGAAGCTGAACGCGACAGAATCATTGAGGAAATTACAAAGAGGGGAGTAGCCGTCAATGTCCATTTCATTCCCATGCCGATGCTAAGCGCTTTCAAGGACAAAGGATATGATATTAACAACTATCCAAACAGTTACAAAAACTATTCGAGTGAGATTTCACTTCCCGTTTACCCGCAGCTTACTGATTCGCAAATCCGGGAAATCATTAATGCCGTTATTAATTCTTATAATGCAATAGTCACCCCAAGCATTGCTGAAAAGAATATTTGATATTGTTTTCTCATCCATAGGACTTGTAGTACTTTCACCGATGTTTGCGGTAATATGGATAATGATAAAACTTGATTCAAGCGGTCCTGTAATTTTCAAACAGAAAAGAGTCGGCAAGGACAATCAAGATTTTACTTTATTGAAATTCAGGACAATGAGACAATTCTCGGAACAGGGGGGTTCGCTTACAATTGGAATGAAGGACAAAAGAGTTACAAGATTGGGTCATGTACTAAGGAAATACAAGCTGGATGAATTCCCGCAGTTATTTAATGTCCTGCGCGGCGAGATGACACTTGTAGGACCGAGACCTGAAGTAAGGAAGTTTGTTAAATTTTATAATGAAGACCAGAAAAAGGTTTTGTCCGTGAAGCCGGGTATTACAGACATGGCATCTATCCTTTACAAAAATGAAAATGAATTACTTGGATCTGTGCAGGATCCCGAAAAATTTTATATTGAAAAAGTAATGCCGGAGAAAATCAGATATAATCTCGATTACATTAATGAGAGGTCTGTGTTCAAAGATTTCAAAGTCATACTTAAGACACTTAATGCCATTTGGCTGAAATGATTCCTCCGGACATTGGAAATACTTGATATCAGTAGTTCGAAAGATCGCAGTAAGTAGAAATTAATTATTGAAAGAGTTGTATACATTTTGTAATTTATTGGTATAATTTCAAAAAGGATCACCCAATCAAAGAAAAGGTACTAAGTACTATGAGTCATTTGTTCTTTTTGATTTTGTGGCAATAGATTGTATTTATGCAAGAGGTTTGACAAAATCAAAGAAATGTTAGAGAACTTTCTAAATAAGAGGTTGCTGAAATTAAGAAACAGACATTTCTTAATTTTAGATGTCTTATTCCTTACATTAACCCCCTGCCTGTCGCTTGCGTTAAGAGTTGACGGTAAGATAGACTTTTCACTTTATATCAGCGGTCTTTTCTGGTGCACAATCATATTTCTTTTACTGAAGATTGCACTCTTCTATAAGCTGGGACTTTACAAAAGGTACTGGAACAGTGCGAGTATTGATGAGCTCGCAAAGTTGATCTACATTGTCTTCTGGGCAGTTGTTTTGCAGACATCAATATTTGTGCTGCTTAATAAATTCAATCTGCTTTCTTTCCAGACTTTGCCAATGTCACTTCCATTGCTGGACGGAATAATGACATTCTTTTTTGTTGCAGGGACAAGATTTAGCATTCGCTTGAGCGAGAGGTTGAATGAAAGAAAAAAAATTTCATACCATGGTGAAAGAGTGCTGGTCGTTGGTTCAGGTAAGTCCGGAAATTCAATAGTTCAGGAAATGCAGAGGAATCCGCAGCTTGGGTTGACTCCGGTTGCGTTTGTTGATGATGATATTGAGTTGAAGGGTTTGAAGATAAGAGGAATTCCGGTAATGGGAACGAGGCACAGTCTGCCGGAGGTCATTGCGAAACTTGATATCAATAAAGTTATAATTGCAATGCCTACTGCTCCGGGTTCGGAGATCAGAGACATTGTTTCAATCTGCATGAAAGCCGGAGTTCAGGCGCGGACTATCCCCGGAATTTATGAAATACTGGATGAGAAAGTGAGAATAGATAATATTCGCCAGGTTCAGATTGAAGACCTGCTTCGGAGAGAGCCAGTGAAGACGGACACAAAGCGCGTTCAGGATTTCCTGAAGGGCAAGAGAGTTCTTGTTACCGGCTCCGGTGGTTCTATTGGGAGTGAACTTTGCAGACAGATAATAAAATGTCATCCTTCGGAAATAGTTTTACTCGGACAGGGAGAGAATTCCATATTTGAAATTCATCATGAGGTGCTAAAGAGGCTTTCGATCTCAAACGGTAATTTCCCCAACACCAAAGTCACGACACTCATTGCCAATATCAGGTCTTATGAAAGAATGGAAAGGATTCTTGAAAGCACGCGGCCGGATGTAATATTTCATGCGGCTGCGCATAAGCATGTTCCAATGATGGAATTGAATTCATGCGAAGCTATCAGCAACAATATCAAAGGCACACAAAACCTCATTGACCTTTCTTTAAAATATAATGTCGAACATTTTGTTTATATCTCTACGGACAAAGCAGTAAATCCCTCGAGTATTATGGGAGCAAGCAAACGGGTTGCCGAAATGATAGTTCTCAAGGCATCAAGATATTACGGAAAGAATTATTCGGCAGTAAGATTCGGAAATGTGCTCGGAAGCCGTGGCAGCGTGGTGCCAACATTCAAGAGACAAATTTCCGAAGGTGGTCCCGTAACCATTACGCATCCTGATATTCAAAGATATTTCATGACTATACCCGAAGCAGTTCAGCTTGTTCTTCAGGCTTCAGTAATCGGAAAAGGCGGTGAAATATTTGTTCTCGATATGGGCGATCCCGTAAAAGTTGAAGACCTCGCAAAGGATATAATAAGGCTCTCGGGATATGAAGTCGGTAAAGATATAAAGATAGTTTATACCGAGTTGCGCCCGGGCGAAAAATTGTATGAAGAACTTTTTATTCCCGGCGAAAATTATGAAAAAACTCTCCACGAAAAAATTCTGATTGCAACAAATGCAAGCAGCTTTATCTCTGATAACTTCGATGAAAATCTTGAAGAGCTTCTTTCGAAAAAATATGAGACCGATAAGAAGGGAATCATTAAGATGCTTAAGAAACTCGTTCCGGAGTACCTCTCCGGTGTTCAGGTCTCAAACGAAATTCCGACAATCTGATCCCTGTTCCCGGCTAAGACTAATATTTAATAAGTGGATTTCTCTGATCACAGTTCATATTTTCAGATCAACACTAAGATTACAAATCCGATAATCCGACTCTTTCAAACAGTTTCGAATCGTTCAACAGGAAAAAAGGAGAAATTTTTCTCATACCTTTTCTTGGTTATTTTAACGTTCAGTGTAGATGCATTTGCGCAGGTTGAAATGGTAAATCCTTCTCATTCGGTTTATGGCTATCTTGAGAGAATGATGACGATGAAAGTAATCACGGATTACAATCCGGCTAATATTCCAATTTCGAGAGAAGCTGTTTCATCTTTCCTGAAAATAATCAGTGACAATCAGAATAAGATTTCGAATGTTGACAGAAAAATCCTAAAAGATTACGAAGTTGAATTTGAATATGAATTGACGGGGGGGATAAAGAGGTCTGCTTCATTATTCAAATCTCTGAAGAACGTATTTTCGGATGACAGGCAAAAATATTTATATGCATTCAATGACAGTAATGCAACGTTGTTTCTTGACGGACTTGGAAATATTTCACAGAGGGAATCAAGAGGGGATTCTCTGGGAAGGCATTCAATAACTCTTGGTGAACTCGGGTTTCGTGTGCGCGGAACATTGTACAACAGCGTTGGATTCTATCTTAGAGCTTCTAACGGACAAAAGCTTTCGGGTGATTCGGGTGATGTCAGGTTTGCAAGGAACACGGATCCAAAGTTGTATGCGCAATATAAATTTTCCTATGAGCAAAATAATTTTGATACGTTTGATGGCTATTTAAGATATAGGACAAACGGTGAATGGCTCGCATTGATGGTTGGGAGGAATCCTGTCTATCAGGGATTTGGTTTTATTGACAGGCTGTTTCTGTCCAACAATACAGTGCCGTTTGATTATCTGCGTCTTGATCTTGGATATAAGGCAGTGAAATATACTTTCATGTATGGAAGTTTGCGCGGAGATTCGCTTGGCAGGTCATTGAATGCAAAAAATATTGCGACGCATAGACTCGATGTCCAGTTTTCAAATGCCTTCAGGATGGGACTTTATGAAAGTGTAATCACCGCGAATAATCCTTTCAGTTTTACATTCCTTAATCCGATAAGTTTTTTAACTTCTGCCGAACTTAGTCATGCGTCACAATCCGGTCAGCAAAATGACAACAATTCCATTCTCGGCATTGACGCAATGGTAATTCCCGCCCGCAAATTTGCTTTGCAGGGATCATTGTTGATTGACGATCTTGATTTTGGGAAATTGTTCAGCAGTGATACAAATGACGTAACAAACAAGTTTGCCTGGCAGCTTGGTTTGCTCTGGTCAGATGCTTTTACGATTCCGAATCTTAGTCTTAAAACCGAATATACTTATCTTGATCCGTTTATCTATACACATACTTCAAACAAGACAACATACACTCACTGGGATCTTCCGCTGGGACATCACCTTCCCCCTAACTCTGATGAAATTGCGCTACAGCTCGATTACAACATATCAAACAGAATAAATCTGAATTTACTCTATCAGCACCAAAGATCAGCAAACGGCATTGTCACGGATTCTTCAGGACGAGTCATAATTAATTACGGTGGAAACCTGAACAATGCAAGCGGGTATTCTTATTCACATCCGGAATTTCTTGAAGGAAATAGAGTCAACCGCGATATCCTCACTGCTAATTTTACATGGCAGTTCCTTAGACAATTTTTCATAGAATTGAAATACGTCCACAGAGTATTCAATAACATTGATCTCGGCGATAAGCTGAAGGATGATTACGGATTTGCAACTTTCCGTATAGACTATTAGATGATGTAAGATGAGGATGCAAATGATGTAGTTTTATAATAGACCTCTCAAAGCTATAAACTGTTTATATCATATTAAGTAAGATTTTATAACCTCCACCCCAAACCCAATTTTACAATCTCCGGGGCTGTCCCAAAAGCAAGGATTTAATCGTAGCACAGGCTATTAGCCTGTAGAAATCCTCAAAAAACACAATGACAATTTTGAAAATCCGATTCGGCGAGACTTTTTGGACAGCCCCGGTAGTTTTTTTTAAAAGAGAGGTTTGGTACAAAGTTCTGAAGTGCGCAAGATAATAAGGTTCGGCAAGATTTAGTTTGAAAGATAAAGATGGTGGAATGGACATGTCTAAAAATATATAGATTATGTTGATAGGAGGTTTTTTTGAACCGTAGGGAACATTAGAATGTTATTTTAGAAAAGTTTCGATACTTACAAAATGGTAATATCATATTAAGAAACATTTTCGTAAATTTAGCCTGTATAGAAAGGGAATCATTAACATGAATTCCCTTTTGTTATTTTTGTCTCCATTATTCCTAATGCAGTCTTTTCAAAATTTTAAAAACCAAATCATGAAAAGGAAAATTTTTTACTTCATTATTTTTTTGTGTTTCAGCTCGGCATGGGCTTATGCGGATTCCGGGAAAATACATTTTGACCTGTTGAATGAAATGAGAGCGACAACAGACAATCAAAGGATCCCTGTTTACATTCTGTTCAAAGATCATCTCACGGTAAAGGATTTTTCCGATATAGGTTATGATACACCAAAGAAGGAACGCAGAAACATTGTTATCCAAAGATTGATAAACTATTCTGACAAGAGTCAAAGGAATGTTCGTGAGTTTTTGAATTCCAAAAAAAATCAGAATACAATTGAAAGTTATGAAATTCTATGGATGACAAATTCTATAATTACTTCTGTTCCCGTTGACATAATTTATGATCTTTCTGATTTTTCAAATGTAGCAATGATATGCTACGACGCAGATTATCCTATGGAACAGGTTCTTGATTCCCGACAGCCGTCGGCTCCGTTTACGGATGCAGTTGCTCCCGTCAACATAACAGTAGCTCCCGAACCCGGGGTAGTGCTGATGAAGGCAAATCAGGTCTGGGCGCTGGGAAACACAGGAAGAGGAGTGTTAGCTGCAAACGCTGATGATGGTTTCTGGTGGAAGCACCCGGATTTGGTAAAGGGTTTGTGGCAGAATCTTGGAGAAGATATTAATCATAACGGTAGAACAGTTGATATTCAATCGGGGACATCATCTGTATTCGACGCCGGCGACATCAATGGCGT
>JBDHXH010000003.1:0-84634 GCA_039810605.1 Ignavibacteria bacterium
AAAATACTGCTAAATTTGACAATCCTTCCTTGACGGTAAGGGAAGTGAGAGGAAGGACGCCGTACCGCATTGTTATAGACAGAAACTCTGAACTTCCGCAGAACCTCAAACTGTTTACTGATTTTGAAAAGGAAAAGACTTACGTCATAAGCGGAGTATCTAAAAAATCCCTGACAAAAATTTATAATGAAAACATCATTAGAGTCAGAGAAAAAGATCAGCAGCTCGTGCTTAAGGATATTTTGAAAAAACTTTTCTCAATGAATATATCCAGTGTACTGGTTGAGGGAGGCGCAAATTTGTATTCGCAGTTCGTCAAATCAGATTTATTTGATGACATTTATTTTTTCATAGCACCAAAGATTGTCGGTAAAGGAATCTCATCCTTCAGGGATTTTGAAATAGACAGATTGAACAGCGCGAAGGATCTATCAATTGAGTATTCAAAGATGTACGGAAAAGATTTGTTAATTTACACAAAGAAATGTTCACGGGCATAGTTCAAGACACAGGAAAAATAATCAGTATGAAGAAAAAAGGCAGCAGCATCGCCTTCATTGCGGAAACATCGCGTCCGGATTTCCTCAACGGCTCTGCTGTCGGAAGCAGCATCAGCATTAACGGCGCGTGCATGACAATTGAAACGATTGCCGGAAAGAAGTTTCGTTTCACAACAGTTAAAGAGTCCCTTAGTAAGACTAATCTCGGAATGTTGAAGAAAGATTCAATTGTTAATCTTGAATTACCTGCAACCTTTAGTTCGGCACTTGACGGTCATATTGTGCAAGGACATGTTGATACTACGGGTATAGTTAAAAAGATTTCAAAGTTAAGCGGAAGTCATGAATTTTTTATTTCTCTTTCCGGAAAGCACAGAGAGCTCATTATTGCATTGGGATCTATTGCAATCAATGGTGTCAGCCTTACCATTGCGAGCATAGACAATGAAGATTCGAAAGTAATAACAGTCAAGGTTGCAATTATTCCGCATACTTATAAGGTTACAAATTTCAGAAAGCTTTGCAAGAATGATCTCGTGAACATAGAGTTTGATATATTGGGTAAATATGTGCAAAGGATCTTAAATAGCAGAGGAATAAAGTAAAGATATGATTCGGGATGGTTCAATCATACACGTTTGCAATCTTCAGGAGAGAATCTTTGTCGAGAATTGTAATTGTCTTCCCGTTTAATCCAAGAATATTTTCTTTTCTCAAATCTGCAAGAAGTCTTATGACTGTTTCAGTTGCTGTTCCAACTATGTTTGCAATTTCTTCTCTTGTAATGGTAATGGTAATATTAATGTCATCACTGTCGTTTCTGCCCTGATAAAATTCTTTCAGCATCAGCAATGTTTCCGCGAGTCTTTCCATTACACTCTTCTGCGCAAGGTTGGTAATTTTCACTCTTGCCGACCGAAGTTCATCAGTGAGCAATTTCATAATAGCGCCTGATAATTTTGAATTCGAATGGATAAGTTCATGAAAAACGCTTCTGGGAATGGAACAAATCCTGCTGTCTTCGATTGCAATTGCCGAGGCAGAGTATGGCTCCCCGCTTATTACCGATCTGTAACCAATCACATCACCGCTTTTTGCAAGATGAACAATTTGTTCTTTGCCTTCGCTTCCAAATTTTGACATCTTTACCCTGCCCTTGCTGATGCAATACAGACTTGTCGAGCGGTTGCCTTCCGAAAAAATCTTCTCACCTCTTGCATAAAGATTACATCTCTTGTCAATTGATAAGGAAGCAACTTCTTCATCTGTCAAATTGCAGAAAACAGATTCCAGACGCGACGCACAGGTTTCACAAGAAGGATTCTGAAGTTTCTTCATTATTAAAGTGATTAGGGATATTTTAAAAATAGGGAGATAAATGGCGAATTACAATGAAGTAGTGCTTTGAGTGGAGTTGATAGAGTTGGTAAGTTTTGGATTGAGTTATGTTGCTTGTTTATTCCAGGAAGACATACTTCTCGATGTAATATTTCTTCTCTCCCTCGTTAAGGTTCATCTTGAGTTTCCAAAGTCCCCTGTCGAGACTCTGACTGTAAATCCTTTGAGTAGCATCTGAACCAAATTCCAGGTCAATTATGAAATCCTTGTTTGCATCGGAGGTTCTGTAAAATAGAATTTCTCCCTTAAGATTTCCGGTGAGTCCGGGATTCAAACTTCTGATTACAATTTCATTATTCCCTTTCTCAATGACAATGTTTTCATTGAGCACTTCAGATCCCTTAAGGAGGTCTATCTGATTTTGGTATTTTATTTCCTGCTCATAATAATTTTCAGAAACCAGATCAGTATTTTTCGAAATAGAAATTGCTACAAGAGAAACAACTCCCGCTGCAAAGATTACAAACACAGTGATTAACTTTTTACCCCAATTCATTTTAAGCATCGCATTAATTTTGCGGTCCGACAAATGAAGTTTCAATTTGATCAATCAATCTATCGCCCGAATAGACCCCAATCTTCAATTTTGTATTCGAAAATTTGATATCTTCCTTTTTCAGGATTACAAAAAAACTTCCTTCTGATATTTCAGCAGGCCTAACGTCAACAGCAGATCCCACCATTTTAATTTCACCATCTCTTCCTTCAAGGCGCATTTGAACAGGAAGAACCTCAAATCTCCTGTTGGTTATCTTGAAGTTGTACAGGTTGCTCACTTTGTTATCAGGCTGATTTTGAAAAAGCATTCCCGGAGTACGCAGAATTTCAATTGCAGCCTCTTTCCTGCCTGCATAAAGAAATGAAATGGAACCTACAAGAACAATCAGCACAACAAGATACAAAGTCATTCTTCCCGTAAATTTAAAACCCGAACTGCTTTTTATTCCTTCCATCGAATCATATCTTATAAGTCCTCTTGGTCTGCTAATTTTATCCATAACTTTATCGCATGCATCAATGCAAGCAGTACAATTTACGCATTCGAGTTGAGTGCCGTTTCGGATATCAATTCCTGTAGGGCAAACCTGAACGCACATTTTGCAGTCAATGCAATCTCCGCCCGCAGATGGTTCATTCTTCTTGATCATTTTTCTAGGCTCGCCTCTCACATTATCATAAGCAATTACAATCGAATTCTTATCAAGAAGTACGCCTTGAAGTCTTCCATAAGGACAAACAAGTATGCATGCCTGTTCTCTGAATGAGGCGAATACAAAGTAAAAGACAGATGTAAAAACCAAAATTGCCGTGAGTCCTCCGATGTGATTTGCAGGAGTATCTGTTACAATTGCCCATAGTTTGTCTGTGCCGATAATGTAAGCAAGTAAAGTATTTGCGATTAGAAATGAAATCGCGAAGAAGATAATATACTTGGAAAATTTCTTGAATATCTTTGTAGAATTCCAATCAGACGAGGAGAGTGCAATCTGTTGTTTATAGTCTCCTTCTATGAAATATTCTATTTTTCTGAAGACCATTTCCATAAAGATTGTTTGCGGACAAATCCAACCGCAGAAAACCCTTCCGAAAACAGCAGTGATAAAGAAGATTGCAATTATGATTGCAATGACTGTAAGTCCAAAGATGTAGAAATCCTGTGGTGTAAAAAGTGCTCCGAAAAGAATAAATTTGCCTTCGGTAATGTCGAGCAACATGAATGGATGACCATCAATTCTAATTAAGGGCAATCCAAATAGTACTGCAAGAAGAAAAATGCTGACAAAAGTACGTGCGCTATAAAACTTTCCTTTAGGTTTCCGCGGATAGATCCATTTCCTTTTACCTTCATCGCTAACTATTGAAATCGTGTCTCGAAAATCTTCAGTCATCATCGCTGCAATGTGCAGTTTGTCATTTAGCGTTTATTATTGTATCAGCTTTTTTATCCGCATTAATGCTGTCTTTATTCGATCCGGTTTTTAAACTATCTTTTGATGCAGACACTGAATCAGTTTCGATGTAAAGATTTCCTTCGGGAGCCTTTGCTCCGGCAGGATTGCTGCCTTGAAGCGATATGACATAGCTTGCCACCTGCTGAATCATTTTTGAACTTAACTGCCCCTGCCATGCAATCATTCCTTTCTGCGGCACTCCATATTTAATTGTCTTAAAGACATTCTTTATTCCTCCTCCGTGAATCCAGTATTGATCTGTGAGATTAGGACCTATAATTCCCTGTCCTTCATTTCCATGACACTGCACACAGTTTACAGTAAATACCTTTTTGCCGGAAGTCAAAGACTGTTCATCAGTAAGTAGTGTTACGTTGTCTTCATTGACTTCATCTGCATCTCCCTGTGGAAGCTCTCCTGATTTCAAAACTTGATAGCTGAAAAGATATCCAAATGCAAATATGATCATTCCGTAAAAAATCACGTTGAACCATGGCGGAACTTTATTGTCTAACTCTATGATTCCGACATTGCTTTGATTCGACAATATCGCCTTATCCTGTTCAATTAGTAATAGTCCCGAAAATTTTTCTTTAAGAGTCCTGATAGCAGAATTCTTCGGCTCCAATTCCGTTGTCGCCAGTTTCTCATCTCTCATGAAAATAAGAGGAATGAAAACTATATGAAGCAGTACTATCAATGTTAAGATGAGAAACAAGTTATATCCGCCAGTATCCGGTGGAGTTGTAGTTGTTGTTTGCGATTGAGCAAACGAAGAATCTGCCAGATAAATAATTCCGGAAATCCAGAAATAAAATTTAAAATTGTTTTTTTTCATCTGTTAATATTTATTGTTCTGATTGCCAAGTAGGAATACTGCTAAGTTTACGAAGTTGATGTTTATCCGCATTGACAACACGAGCAAAAAGCAGCAACGAAGAAAACTAAGGATACTTCCAATTAAATTATAGGAAATAAATCATTACCGTCTGCAATCACAAAATAATGTTTAAACATGTTCAAAATTTATTTGAATGATGAATCATCAACCTTGATCATCGGTTAAAAAATCAAGACAGGTAAGGAACACCAGGTTTTATCATAGCTTCGTTCTTTTATTCAATTGAAGTAATATCAAGATTCTTCTTAATCGGACCGCGAATATAAAGGCATTAGAGATCCCCGGAACATTTTTACTTTTATCACTGACTATTGAAATCGTATCTCTGAAATCTTCTGTCATCATCGCTTCGCAACACAGTTTATCATTTGGTATTCGTTTTTATGGTATCTGTTTTATCTTCTGTCTTAATGCTGTCCTTCTTTAGATCTCTCTTTGAACTATCACTTGCCACGGAGACCGAATCTGTTTCAGTGTAAAGATTGCCTTCCGGAGCCTTTGCTCCGGGAGGGTTGCTGCCGTGAAGCGAGACGACATAGCTCACCACTTGCTGAATCATTTTGGGATTTAACTGTCCCTGCCACGCAATCATTCCTTTCAGCGGGACTCCATACTTAACTGTTTTAAAAATATTTTTTACACCACCTCCGTGAATCCAGTATTGGTCTGTGAGATTCGGACCAATAATTCCCTGTGCTTCATTTCCATGACACTGCACACAATTTACGGTGTATATCTGTTTGCCGGAAGCCAAAGACTGTTCATCAGTAAGCAGCGTTACGTTGTTTTCATTGATCAAAGCTCCGGTACGAATAAGCTCCTGCTTTCTTAGTTCTGCAGCATTGACTTCATCTGCATATTCCTGAAGCGGAAGCTTTCCTGTTTTCAACACATGATAGTCGAGGAGATATATAAATGCAAATATGATCGTTCCATAAAAAATCATATTAAACCATGGCGGGACTTTATTATCGAGCTCCATAATCCCGTCATAGTTTTCATTCAACAAAATTGTCTTCTCCTGTTCAATTGGCAACAGTCCCGATAATTTTTCTTTTAAAGTCCTGATAGCAGATTTCTTCGGCTCTGTTTCCACTGGCGTCAGTTTCTCATCTCTCATAAAAATAAGCGGAATGAAAACTATGTGAAGCAGTACTATTAATGTTAATATAAGAAACAGGTTGTATCCGCCTGTATCCGGCGGAGTTGCAGGCGTAGTCTGCGAATATGCAAGCGAAGCGTTTGTAAGACAGATAATTCCCGAAATGCAGAAATATAATTTGAAATATTTTTTTTTCATTTATTAATCTTTATTGTTCTGATTGTCCTGATTGTTCTGATTGTCAAAAGGAATATTGCCAAGTTCCCGAAGATGCTGTTTATTCGCTTTGGCTGCCCCAACAATGACGGCAATGAAGAAAATGAAAAATGCAACCAATGAAATTACCGGATACAAGTCTATACCATCTGCGATTTCGAAATAATGTTTAAACATTTCAATAATTATTTGGATGCTGAATTGTCAACTTTGATATCGGTTCCAAGTCTCTGCAAATAGGAAATGAGCGCAATTATTTCTTTATCGCTGTCAACTTTGATCCCATTCTTCTCTAGATCTTTTGAAATTTCGTTCGCCTGTTTTGTCAATTCTTCATTTGCGATTTTAGAAAAATCAATCGGATAAGGAACACCGAGTTTTTTCATTGCTTCAATCTTGGATTCGGTAGAAGTGATGTCCAGTTTCTGATTAATCAGCCATGGATATTGCGGCATTATTGATCCCGGAGACATTGTTCTCGGGTCTTCCATGTGATAATAATGCCAGAGATTCGGATACTTTTTCCCTTCCCTCTGCAGGTCCGGACCGGTTCGCTTTGATCCCCATAGAAATGGATGATCATAAACGAATTCGCCTGCCTTTGAATATTCTCCGTATCTTTCTGTTTCACTTCTGAATGGACGGATCATTTGTGTATGACATGCATTGCAACCCTCTCGAATGTAAATATCACGTCCCTGAAGTTCCAGCGGCGTATAAGGTTTCACACTTGAAATTGTAGGAATGTTTGACTTGATGAGAAAAGTAGGAATCATCTGCACAAGACCGCCGATGAGTACAAGTACAGTAGCGAGCAACGCAAATTTTCCCGGACGAGATTCAATCCATTTATGCTTATGTCTTAATATTTCAGGTTTGTCGGAAACAAGAGGTGGAGCTTCTGTATCTTCATTCGGAACGAACGATCCTTGCTTTATCGTCTTTACAACGTTATATGTCATTATGATAACGCCTGTCAGGTAAAGTGATCCACCGACGCTTCTTATCGCATACATAGGAACTATGCTAAGTACTGTCTCAAGAAAATTCGGATACTGAAGAATTCCTTCAGGAGTGAATTGCTTCCACATCAATGATTGAGTAATTCCCGCCCAGTATAGCGGCACAGCATAAAAGACAATCCCCAATGTGCCGATCCAGAAATGAATGTTTGCAAGTTTGACCGAATATAAATTTGTCTTATAAATTCTTGGTATGAGCCAGTACAAAATTCCGAATATCAAAAATCCATTCCAACCCAACGCGCCGATATGCACATGCGCGACAATCCAGTCAGTAAAGTGAGCAATCGCATTCACATTCTTCAATGAAAGCATTGGTCCTTCAAATGTAGCCATTCCGTATGCAGTTACAGCAACGACCATAAACTTCAACACAGGGTCTTCGCGAACTTTGTCCCATGCTCCCCGCAGAGTAAGAAGTCCATTAATCATTCCGCCCCAGGAAGGCGCAAACAACATTATTGAGAACACTGTGCCCAGTGATTGTGCCCAGTCCGGTAAAGAAGTATAAAGTAAGTGATGCGGTCCTGCCCAGATGTATAAAAATATTAATGACCAGAAGTGAACTATTGAAAGCCTGTAAGAATAAATCGGACGGTTAGCTGCCTTTGGAAGAAAGTAATACATCAATCCCAGATACGGTGTCGTAAGAAAGAATGCTACTGCATTGTGCCCGTACCACCATTGAACAAGCGCATCCTGCACACCTGCATACACGGGATAACTTTTTAAAAAACTAACGGGCAGTTCTATTGAATTCACAATGTGAAGCACTGCAACAGTAATTACCGTTGCAATGTAAAACCAGATTGCAACATACATGTGCTTTTCTCTTCGCTTCACAATTGTACCGAACATGTTGATAGCAAAAATGACCCAGACTATTGTAATAAGAATATCAATCGGCCACTCAAGTTCTGCATATTCCTTGCTTGTCGTAAAGCCCATCGGAAGAGTAACTGCAGCGCTTAAGATAATGAGCTGCCATCCCCAGAAGTGCAGCTTGCTTAGCAAGTCACTGTACATCCTTGCTTTACACAATCGCTGAAGGGAATAATAAATGCCCATAAACATTGCGTTTCCCACGAATGCAAAAATGACTGCATTCGTGTGCAGCGCCCGAATTCTGCCGAAGCTTGTATATTGAAGCGCAAAGTTCATTGACGGAAATACAAGTTCAAGCGCGGCAAGAAGTCCGACAAGCATGCCGACAATGCCCCACACAATGGTTGCGATTGCAAAGTCGCGAGCGATCTTATTATCGTAACTGAATTTTTCTAATTCCATTATGATTTATAGTGATTTGTCTTTCTTAATTTTTTCTAACTTCCGGAATTAAATTAACTATTCAAATCAAATTTAATTCGAAAGGGCGGTCATCATCTCATTCACAAGGAGAAGTGTAATCATAAAATAACCATCTCATCATTATTTTTCACGATTGTTCTCTTCAGATTTTTTCTTTGATTCCATTTCTTCAAATAAGATTCTTACCGACGGCGTGTAGTTATCATCATACTGACCGCTCTTTACGCTCCAGATAAAAGCGATCAAAAAGCAAACTGCAACAAAAAGACTCGCACATATCAGAATAAATAATGCGCTCATTTTCTTTTCTTTATGGGTGAAGCGGCTATCCTTGAAGCTGAAAGGCTGCGGGACCGCATTTCAACAGTTATTATACAGGTAGCGGTCCCATTTATGCCTTTCTTACAGGGAGGATTCAAAACTTTTTCATAATATTTTCTTTGAAAGACCATGACTGCAAAAGTCCCTTTCTCTTTGCAAGAAAATTCGTCATTCCTATTACAAAAAGAATTATTGAAATGGAATTAAACGGCATCAGTATCGCTGCAATCAGCGGTGAAAATGTTCCCTGCGATGCCAGATAAAGTCCGATCACATTATAAATAAATGAAATCGCAAAACTGACCTTGATTACGTTTAATGTTGATCTCGAGAATTTCAAAAACTTGCTAAGCTCCGAGAAGCTTGTCGCATCCATTATTGCATCGCATGAAGGAGAGAAGTTCGTTATATCCTCCGAAACCGTAATTCCAACATCACTTTGTTTGAGAGCTCCGGCATCATTGATTCCGTCTCCTATCATAAGAACTTTCTCGCCTGATTGTTGAAGACCTTTGACATAAAGAAGTTTGTCAAGGGGATTCTGATTGAAGCGCATGCTTTGTTCATTCTCAAAATATTTTTTCAACCTTATCTTTTCTGAATTATTATCGCCGGATATCAGGGCAAGTTTATATTCTTCTGACAATTTCTTTAGAAGCTCGCTAAGTCCCTCGCGGTATTTGTTGTCGAAGCAGAAGAAGCCCTTTACCTGATCGTCAATAGCAAGAAATACATTTGTCCCCAATGCCTGCTTTGCAATTTCCTTTTTCAGCAAGTTGTAACTGCAGCCGATTTCCCCAAACAGGAATCTGATAGTACCGAGTTTTATCATGCTTCCGCCAACAGTTCCGGATATCCCTTCGCTCACAGATTCCGTAAAATCATACGCTTCATGTTCGGCATCCTCCAAAATGGAATCATAAATTTTCTTGCTCAAAGGATGCGTCGAATTTCTCACCAGAGACTTTACCATTTTCATTTCGTTTTCATCAAGTTCACCGCCAACGAATCTGATTTCAAGATCATTCGCATTTGTGATAGTTCCCGTCTTGTCAAAGATTATCGTTGTTACTCCCGCAAGTTTTTCGATTACATAAGCATTCTTAAGGTAAAATTTATTTCTTCCCAAAATGCGAAGACTGTTCCCAAGCGCAAAGGGAACAGTAAGCGCAAGCGCGCATGGACAGGCAACAATAAGTACCGCAGTGAACGCATTAAGAGCTTGAGTCAAACTGGTTGGCAAATGATAAGCTGCTGCGAGTGATGCAATCAGCAAAATCATAATTGTAAAATATTTGCTGACGGAGTTTGTGATATTGATGATACTTGAAGATGATTTTTTTGTGAATGCACTTTCATTCCAGAGCTGCGTAATGTAACTGCGGGAAACCGTTCGCACAACTTCAAGTTCAATCGCACTTCCAAAATGCCTCCCACCGGCGTAAATTATTTCTCCAAGAACTTTTTGTTCCGGAATAGATTCTCCCGTAACGAAACTGTAATCAATGTTTGCAGTGCCTTTGAACAAGATCGAATCAGCCGGCACAATTTCGTTGTTCCTTAATATTATTCTGTCACCCGGCTTCAGATTAGTTACGGGTACGCTAAACTCGGACGTCTCCTTTTTTAAGGTTACGGAAATCGGCAGATACGATTTGTAATCCCTTTCGAAGTTGAGCGATTCAAAAGTCTTGCTTTGAAACAGCTTCCCGATGAGAAGCAGGAAAACCAGACCTGCCAGCGAATCTACAAATCCGGCATTCCCAAAATAAATAATTTCATACAAACTCCTTATGAACAATGCAAGAAGCCCGATTGAAATTGGCAGATCTATATTAATGTATTTCTGTTTCAGACCTTTCAGCGCATTGGTAAAATAATCGGAAGCACTGAAAAACATTACAGGCAGGACAAGCAATATATTCAGGTAATTAAAAATGTCCCTGAAACTCTGTTCTGAAATTTTGTCAAGAGAAAGATATTCCGGAAAACTTAACAGCATTATATTCCCGAGACAGAAACCTGCCACACCAATTTTCAGATAGAGATTCTTAACGTAAAAACTTTTCTTAGAATGTGTTTTATTTTTTTCGATTGTGATCTGCGGCTCATATCCCAGGGATACAAGAATTTTTACAACTGATTTCAATCGTATTTTACTGTTGTCAAACCTAACTGTAACTTTCTTCTGAAAGAAATTTACACTGGAAGAAATGATCGCAGGATTAATCCTGAATAGCTTCTCCAGGAGGTAAATGCAGGAGCTGCAATGCATTCCCGGGATGTGAAACGTAACACAAGTGAAGTTCTTATCCTTGAAGTCTATTATTGATTTTTCAACCTCGGTATCGTCGAGATAATCAAATTTATTTTTTTCGACTTCCGGTGTAACCCGGGTGCCGGGATTGTTTTCCATTTCATAATATGTTCCCAACTCTTTGCCTTCAAGTGTCTCGAAGACTGACATGCATCCGCTGCAGCAAAAATATTTTCCTGCAATTTCTATGCTCTTGTCCTTACATTCAGTTCCGCAATGATAGCAGGATATTTTTTCAATAATCTTTTCCATTCCCCGTATTGATTGAACAAAAATAGATTCTTGAGTGATATGAAGTTATGACTTATGTCATAAGATTAGAAAAGGTGGATTGAAGGAAAGAGTGCGTAATGTGTCACGGGCTACAATATTGACTGTAACCCGTGAGCTCAATGTTTGTTAGTTGTAACTTATCATGGAATCATAGTTCTTTATTTGATGAGTGTCATTCTTTTGACGGCGCTGAATTTGCCGGCGTTGAGTTTGTAAAAGTAGACTCCGCTTGGCAGATTCGCACCGCTGAATTCATACTCATAAATTCCGGCGCTGAACCTTTGGCTCACAAGTGTTGATACAGTTCTTCCAAGCATATCATAGACAACAAGTGATACTTCGCTCACAGCGCTCTTCGCATCCGGCGGAATTTCGAATCTGATTTTAGTTGTTGGGTTGAATGGATTGGGATAATTTTGCAGAAGTTTATATCCTTCGACTGTGTTACCGGACAATTGATTCAGAATTCCTGAAGGACCTGTGTTTCTTCCTTTCAGCAAAACGACTGCGCTTGCAATTCCGCTCGGAGGAAGACTAACGGCGGAAATCAAGTCACCTTTGTTATCATTATTAAAATCACCAAATAGCGGCGACATCACACTGCAGTATGCACCTGCTCTCAATGCGTAAGTAAAACTGCCGCCATTATTATAATAGAGTGAAATGCAGTTTGATGCATTATTCCCAACCATAATATCTTTATCACCATCATTGTCGAGATCGCCGGAAGTTATTCCTGAAACATTCAACAGGTCCGGTGAATATGCAGAAGGCAGAGATTGAGCCGGCTGAAAAGTTCCATCACTGTTTCCATAAAGAACGCTCATCCATGTAGTTTCAAAAAAATTACTCGAAGCGATATCGAGTTTTCCGTCGCTGTTGAAATCGGCAACGGTAATATCGGTTGCACCGCCCTGATCTCCTATTGAATTCGGAATCGGATCATTGAAACTTCCTGCACCGGTTCCAAAAAGTATATTCATGATTGCGCCTGACGTTCCAATTGCAAGGTCCTTATTTCCGTCTCTGTTAAAATCAGCAATTGCAATAGGCGCCGGCTGCGGTCCGATTATTTTAACAGCGGGATTTGAAAAGTTAGCATTCCCGTCATTCATTGATATGAAAAGTCTTTGCCCTGATTCAGGAATACCCACGCACCCAAGCCATTCTGTAATAAGAACATCAACGTCTCCGTCATTATCAATATCGGCGCCGTCAATGTCATACCATCCGCATGCATTAACAGGTTTTGTCTGCACTGCTCCAAAGGTTCCGTCTCCATTGTTTATGGCGAAATGAAAATCATAAGGAGGTGAGTTAATAGCGGTTGCAAATAATATATCCGGTTTGTTGTCACCGTTTAAATCTCTGAACTTAGCCTGCACGCCTCCACTTCTTATGGAGTAACTAATTGCCGAGGCAAAACTTCCATCACCATTGTTCTTCAGTACTTTAACTGGAACGCCTGTAGCAGTTCTGCCTGATGCAGAAGTAACAACATCAAGATCATTGTCTCCGTCAATGTCTGCAGCGTCAATGCTTGCTGCAAAACTGCTCGATGTCTGATATAACACCGGTGAATAAAAAACTCCTCCACCTGTATTCTTGTGAATGGTTATCATTCGCGAATATGAATCTGCTGTCAGTATATCTGTCTTTCCATCATTATCAGCATCACCGAGCATAACATCAACTGTATTTTGTCCTGCGGAATTTTTGAATGCAGTCTGAAATCCTCCGCTTCCATTGCTCAAGGCAACCATGTACCCGTCACTGCTTCTGGCAGATGTTGAGGTTCCTACAATATCCTGCCATCCGTCTCCATTAAGATCTGAAGTTTCTATATCTGTCACCACCGAACCAAGTATATCGAGATTGATGGTTTCAAATGGTCCGAAATTTCCATTGTTGTTTCTATACAATGCTACTGAAGGACCCGATGCAACACATGCATACATAATATCATTGTCAGTGTCATTATCAATATCAGCGAGCCAAACAGAAGGCCAGACATCATTGCCCGAACCGGAGTAAGTCAGTTCGGTTCTGTTCGTAAATGTCCCTGTTCCGGAATTAATGAGAACATTCAGATGATAATTTTCATTTGCAACTACAATATCAATAAAATTATCACCATTGATTTTTGCAGCTTCCAATCTGTACGGAGCAACCCCTGCCGGGAAAACTGATTGAGGAGCGAATGTTCCGTTACCGTTGTTGAGCAAAACGGAAATTGTATTTCCCTGATCAAAGCCTCCGTAATTTGCAACAGCCAAGTCATTAAATCCATCATTATTAAAATCGTCAGAAACAATTCCAATTGGACCGCCTCCGACAGCATAACTTGTAAATGGTCCGAAGTTCCCGCCGCCTTGATTCAAGTAAACAGATACTGTGTTGCCATTATAGTTGGTGCCTGTGTTTGCAACAATTACATCCGGAAGATTATCATTGTTGAGATCGGCAGATTCTGCAAACTGCGATGTCATTGGTGAAGAATAATGAGCCGCTTGAGAATTAAACATCCCTCCTCCGTAATTCTTTATGACAAAAAATCCCTTAGCACTTCCATCAAACCCTGCAAAATATCTTGAAGCAACTACATCGGAATCTCCGTCATTATCAACGTCAACCATCTTCGAACTTGAGAGAAATGAAATCTGATTTTCTGTCGAAACGTTGAAACCATACCAAGTATTCTCGAATGGTGGCACGATAGTTTGAGCAGAGACATCAAAGCAAAAAATAATAAATAGAATAGTGAGTAAGATTTTCATAATTGTAATTTCATTTGATTTGTACTGCACAAAAATATTAAAAGGCGACCTCACTTCACAAACCATCTTTCTTCAATCCGTAGTAATGATAAATTCACCGCTTACTATACATAAGCTGATTTTTGCTGTTAATTTAGAATTAATCTTTTTAAAAAGCTGCTCAAGTGTATGAAGGAAGAGCAAAATCAAAACGCATTATGTTCACCCCATAATATGCATCTTCCAAAATGATATTTTTGATAAATTTCCAAACATCGTTTTGGACGGATGTGAGCAAATGTTCGTAAAATCATTTAAAAGTAACTTGAAATCACAGAATATAATAGCTATATTAGCACTCAATTCACGACAGTGCTAACTTTTTAAGGACTACATTTTTCTTAACATTTAACCAATAATTTAATTAACCAAAGTAAAAAAACATGAAAATAAAACCATTGAGCGATAGAATTATCGTCAGACCTGCGGAGGCAGAAGAAAAGACTGCATCGGGGTTGATCATTCCCGACACTGCAAAAGAAAAGCCGATGAAGGGCGAAATAGTAGCAGTTGGACCCGGCAAAACTTCAGATGATGGCAAAGTCATCAAGATGGAATTGAAAGTCGGAGACAAGGTTCTTTACGGAAAATATTCGGGAACCGAAGTTACATACGAAGGGACTGATTACTTGATTATGCGCGAATCAGATGTTTATGCAATTATCTGATTCAGTAAGAAAGATAATCATCAATTTAAAAAATTAAATTTAAAATAAAATAAGAATGGCATCAAAAATAATCACCTTTGATACGGAAGCAAGAGCCGCATTAAAAAGAGGTGTTGATACTCTTGCAAATGCCGTGAAGGTAACGCTTGGTCCGAAGGGACGCAACGTTGTTATTGACAAGAAATTCGGCGCACCGACAGTAACTAAAGATGGCGTAACTGTTGCTAAAGAAATTGAAATCGAAGATCCGATTGAAAATATGGGCGCGCAGATGGTAAAAGAAGTGGCGTCAAAGACTTCTGACGTAGCCGGCGACGGAACTACAACTGCAACTGTTCTCGCACAGGCAATTTACCGCGAAGGCTTAAAGCACGTTACTTCAGGTGCTAATCCAATGGATTTGAAAAGAGGAATTGATAAAGCTGTCGAAGAACTTGTTAAAGGTCTTAAAGATATTTCTTCACCAATAAAAGAGAACAAGGAAATCGCGCAAGTCGGTGCAATCTCCGCAAACAACGACAAATATATCGGCGACCTTATTGCACAGGCAATGGACAAAGTCGGTAAAGACGGAGTCATCACTGTTGAGGAAGCGAAGGGAACAGAAACGACTGTTGATGTTGTAGAAGGAATGCAATTTGACAGAGGTTATCTTTCACCATATTTTGTGACCAATGCAGAATCAATGGAAACTGAACTTGAAGACCCTTACATTTTGATTCACGACAAGAAAATTTCAACAATGAAGGATCTGCTGCCAATTCTTGAGAAGACTGCACAATCAGGAAGAAGCATGCTTATCATTGCCGAAGATGTTGAAGGAGAAGCGCTCGCGACATTAGTTGTAAATAAATTGCGCGGTACACTTAAAGTTTGCGCCGTAAAAGCTCCGGGATTCGGTGATAGAAGAAAAGCAATGCTTGAAGACATTGCAATTCTTACCAAGGGAACCGTTATCTCCGAAGAGCAAGGTTACAAACTTGAGAATGCGACAATCTCGTATCTTGGTACTGCGAAGAGGGTTGTGATTGATAAAGATAACACAACAATCGTCGAAGGAGCAGGAAGCGCAGATGACATAAAGAAGAGAGTTAACGAAATTAAAGGACAGATTGACAAGACCACATCGGATTATGATAAAGAAAAACTGCAGGAGAGACTTGCTAAATTGTCGGGCGGTGTTGCAGTATTGAAGATCGGTGCATCTACAGAAGTTGAGATGAAAGAGAAGAAAGCAAGAGTAGAAGATGCATTGCATGCAACAAGAGCTGCAGTCGAGGAAGGAATTGTTCCCGGCGGCGGAGTTGCACTTTTGAGAGTAAGTTCAAAGCTCGATAATTTAAAGATTGAAGGTGACGATCAGAAGACCGGTGTTGCAATAATTAAGAAAGCAATCGAAGAGCCGATTCGTCAGATAGTTGAAAACGCAGGGCTTGAAGGATCAGTTGTGGTAAACAAGGTGAAGGAAGGCAAGGGCAATTTCGGATTCAATGCTGCTTCAGATGAATATGAAGATATGGTAAAGTCGGGAGTAATTGATCCTACAAAGGTTACCAGAGTAGCTCTTGAGAATGCGGCATCTGTGGCAGGATTACTCCTGATGACGGAAGCTACAATTGTTGAGAAACCTGAAAAGGAAAAAATGCCAATGATGCCTCCGGGTGGTATGGGTGGCGGCATGGGTGATATGTATTAATCAATTTTGCACAGCACAAATTAAAATTGTGCAGCAATTGATTTGACAGAAGTTACACTTACAAAAAATTAACCCCGCGATCATTTGCGGGGTTTTTTATTTTGCAAATTCAATTTACCATTTCACAAACAGACACTGTTTAACGTGTCCACTTCTTACACGCTTTCCTCCGCATAGTCACTCACCGGATTGCAGGAGCAAACAAGATGCCTGTCACCATAAGCACTGTCAATTCTTCCCACTGCCGGCCAGAATTTTACGATGGCATCAGCCTTCACGGGAAAGGCGGCCTTCTCTCTTGAATATGTATGTGTCCAATTGTCTGAAACAATATCTTTAACTGTGTGAGGAGAATTTTTCAAAACGTTATCAGTCTCATCAGCATCGTGATTTTCAATTTCACGGATTTCATTCCGTATAGAGATCATCGCATCGCAGAATCTGTCGAGTTCCTTCTTTGATTCACTTTCGGTCGGCTCTACCATAAGCGTTCCGGGAACCGGGAACGAAACTGTCGGCGCATGGAAACTGTAATCCATAAGACGCTTTGCAATGTCTTCGATTTCAACTTTTGCACTTTGCTTAAACTCTCGCATATCGAATATCAGTTCGTGAGCAACTCTGCCTTGCGATCCTTCATAAAGAGATTTAAAATGTTCCTCCAGCCTCACCTTTAAGTAATTCGCATTCAGCATTGCAACCTCTGTTGCCTTCTTCAGTCCTGATGCTCCCATCATCTTTATGTATGCATAGGAAATTATCAGAATGTTCGGACTTCCCCACGGGGCTGAAGAAACTGCCGTTATTGAATGTGAACCTCCGGTATTAATGACCGGATGTCCCGGCAGATAATCTTTCAGATGGGCGGCAACGGCAATGGGTCCCATCCCGGGACCTCCGCCACCATGCGGAATGCAGAAGGTCTTGTGAAGATTAAGGTGACATACATCAGCTCCGATCATATAAGGATTTGTAAATCCAACTTGCGCATTCATGTTTGCACCGTCCATATAAACTTGTCCCCCATTAAGATGAATAATTCTGCAAATTTCCTGAATTGATTCTTCAAAGATTCCGTGAGTTGAAGGATACGTCACCATTAAAGCAGCAAGAACATCTTTGTACTGTTCAGCTTTCTTCTTCAGATCTTCAACATCAATATTTCCGTTTGAATCACTGTTCACAATAACCACTTTCATTCCCGCCATTACTGCGCTTGCCGGATTTGTCCCATGCGCAGACGATGGTATCAGACAAACATTTCTTTTGACATCACCTCTCGCAAGATGATACTGTCTTATAACCATAAGTCCTGCGTATTCCCCTTGCGCACCCGAATTTGGCTGCATTGAAACTGCCTGTAAGCCTGTAATCTTGCAAAGATCTTCCGACAGATCTTTTATGATTTCCAGATAACCCTGTGCCTGCTCCAATGGCGCAAAGGGATGCAAACCGCTGAACTGCGGCCAGGAGATTCCAATCATTTCTGTTGTGGCATTCAGTTTCATTGTACATGAACCAAGCGGAATCATTGAAGTTGTCAACGACAAATCCTTATTCTCGAGCTGCTTCATGTATCTTAACATTTCAGTCTCGGAATGGTGCGTATTAAATACAGGATGAAGAAGATATTTACTTTCTCTCGCAAACTCTTTTGGAAAACTTGCATCAACATCTTCTGCAAGCTTGTTGATATCAACTGAAGATTTTTTATTAACTGCCTTTGAAAATATTTCAATGATTGCTTCAACATCTGAAATCTCATCCGGTTCGCTCAATGAAATTCCAATTGCATCGTCGAAATATCTGAAGTTAACTTCCGCATCATTGGAAAGCTTCTTTATTTTTGAAATCAAACTTGCATCTGCCTGCAGCTTTAAAGTATCGAAATAATTTTTATTCAGTTGTTTATATCCGAGCTGATTCAATCCAAGCTCCAGAAGTTTCGACAGAGCATGAATTTTCTCCGCAATCTTTTTTAACATTACCGGACCGTGATATACCGCATACATTCCTGCCATCACAGCAAGGAGTACTTGCGATGTGCAGATGTTGCTTGTAGCTTTTTCTCTTTTGATATGCTGTTCACGAGTCTGAAGAGCCATTCTGTATGCTTTGTCGCCGCGCACATCAACAGACACTCCGATAATTCTCCCCGGAACCATGCGTTTGAATTTGTCTTTGGTGGCAAAATATGCGGCATGAGGTCCGCCGTAACCCATCGGAACTCCAAATCTCTGCGTCGAGCCGACAACAGCATCCGCACCAAACTCACCCGGAGGTGTAAGAATCAGTAAACTCATTATATCTGCAGCAACAATCGCATTAATATCTTTTAACTTTGCCGTCTCAAAAAATTCTCTGTAATCAAAAATCTCACCTCCATCTGACGGATATTGAACAAGCACGGCGAAGATGTCATCGGTCAGTTCTGCATTAGTATGGTCACCAACTACAACCTTGATTCCAAGAGGAACAGCGCGTGTCCTGACTACTTCAATTGTCTGCGGAAAGCATTCATTCGAAACGAAAATCGTATTTGAATTTTTCTTTGACCCGGCTCTTGCATGGAAAAACATAAGCATTGCTTCTGCCGCTGCTGTCCCTTCGTCAAGCAAAGATGCATTTGCAATATCCATTGCAGTCAGATCAATTATCATAGTCTGAAAATTCAGTAACGCCTCGAGTCTTCCCTGTGATATCTCTGCCTGATAGGGTGTGTATTGAGTATACCATCCCGGATTTTCAAGAATGTTTCTCTGAACTACACTTGGGATGATGGGCGGATAGTAGCCCATTCCTATGTATGATTTGTGAATCTTATTTTTTGATGCGATCTCTTTAAGTTTCCCGATGAAATCATATTCGCTTAAAGGCAGATCCAGAGCAAGCTCATTTTGTATTCTGATATTTGAAGGGATAATTTCAGAGATAAGTTCATCAATTGATGAAGCGCCTGTTACTTCAAGCATCTCCTTAATATCATTTTCATCAGGACCGATATGTCTGTCAACAAACTTGTCCGGATTTTCAAAACTGGTCATAGAAATATTAGATTTGTATTTTGTTGTAAAATGTATGCAAATATAAAATTTATTTACGGCAAACTAAATTCAATTGCATACACTCAAATGCGTTTACCTGATTCAATTCGCTATCTGATCCAGAGCTCTGCAAGCAATACCAGGCCTGCAATGGCAATGACAACATGGACAATTGCAATTGTCAAAGGAAATCTTTTGCCGGTGAGTTTTGCGATAAGCATTCCTGCTCCGAAGAAGAAAGCAATTAACAGCAGAAGAAACGGTATCACCGGCGCATCTCCTTCATGAAACGAAATGTAAAATACAAACATCCCGAGCCCTGCGAGCCCGAGCGATCCATGGATTATCCCCGTAAGTATCTTCGATGGAGTCTTTGAAAATAATTTTACGAAAAGATAAATCCCGAGCAATGCTACGATCGCGTAATTCGCTAAAGTTACTGTAAGCATTTTTTCAAAATTATTGATTTGTTTTAAATTTTTCTTCTCACCACAATTGCTATACGATTTTTTTTGTAATTAACCGTTACCCGGAATATTCATTAACCCGTTTCTTGCAAACTCTATCGCATCCAGGATCGAAAGTTCATTAACTGCATCGCTTATTTCCCCGACTTTTTCTTCACCGCATTCTGCTTTAAGATTTTCAAGTTTTTTTTCAATTTCCAAATCCTTCTTTTTCGATTTGCCAAATCCGATTTCAGCGGCAAGTCTTCTCGAAAATAAAAATGCCTTTATTGCCTCGGCGCTTCTCTTGTTTTGAAAAAAATAAATACCGAGTGCTCTGAATGAAAGTATCAGCTTATATTTATCGGACTGTGAATTGCACAAAGCAAAACATTCGTCAAGCATTTTCGCAGCTTTACTTAACTGATTTCTCATTATTTCAATTTCTGCAAGTTTGATTAATGCGTGAATGTATGTGCTTGAATAACCATATTCTTTTGAAGTATAAAGGCTCTCTTCGTACAGAAGTTCAGCTTCCTTGATGTTCCCCTGTTCGAGCGAAACATTTCCAAGATTTACTAGCGAGAAGCAAAGAGGAATCTGATCTCCGTATTCTTTTAAAATAGGAATGCTCTCTTCGTAGCAAGCTTTTGCATTCTTAATCTGTTCCTCTTTTTTCCAACTTGTCGAAGCAAGCTGAATGAGAAGCCTTGCAATGGAAAGTTTGTCACCAAGTTTGCGGAATATCCTCAAGCCTTCCATGTATTGATCGTATGCCTTATCTGCTTCACCAAAGAATGTTGATGCTGCTGCAAGGTTCACAATGGACAATCCGATTGTCTGCTCATCTCCTGTTTCTCTTCCAAGATTGAGAGCTTTCTCATGATAAACAACCGACTGATGGATATTGTCGGAAATGAAATAATAATTTCCAATATTGTTATAGCAAAGCGCCAATAAAATTTTGTCATCAATCCTTTCGCAGATTTTCAGACTTTCGTTGAGATAGTTTATTGAATCTTCAAACTTGCCAAGCTGACTGGCATAATAACCGGCATTGATGAGAGCAAAAGATTTCAGTCTATCTTCATAATTAATTTTCTTCGCGAGCAATTTCCTGTAGAACTCATAACCTTCGGCGATACTTCCGTTCAACTCCCAGCATTCCCCTGTTTCGTTTACAAGCTGCAGTGCGAGTGATGGCTCTGATTCAATTCCCCAATCAATAGAAGCTCTTATGTTGTCAATTTCTTCCCTTACTTCTTTGTAATCATTAATTTGAACTGCTCCTTTTTGTGAAAGCCGCGAATGACAAAACTGATAAAAATATTGATTGTGCCGTATCATAAACTTCTCTGTCTCTTTAAATATTTCTCCCGCATAAGTCTTAATTGTTTCAAGCATGGAATATCTGTAATTTCCATCAGATTCGTTTCTGACAACCAGCGACTTATCCAGCAGCTTGCCAAGCAGATCCATAATTTCAAATTCCTCAAGCCCGTTACTAGCGCAAACATATTCAGCTGCCTCAAGCGAGCATCCTCCGGAAAATACCGAAAGCCTTTCGAAAAGAGTTTTCTCTTTGTCAGAAAGCAAATCGTAACTCCAGTCAATCATTGCTTTCAAAGTTTGCTGTCTCGGAAGAGCAGTTCTGCTTCCGGTTGTAAACAATCTGAATCTGTCATTTATTTTATCAAGAATGTTTTCGACTGAAAGAACTTTTATCCTCGCAGCCGCAAGTTCAATTGCAAGGGGAATTCCGTCAAGCCTGTTACATAGTTCTGCAACTGCGGATGCATTTGCCTTGCTTACACTAAAGCGCGAATTAACAAGCTTTGCTCTGTCAATGAAAAGTTTGACAGCTTCGTAATCAGAAATATTTTTCTCGTTTACAGGATTCTTCATATCAGGAAGAGAAAGTGACCGGAGAGGATAAACAGTTTCGCCCTGAATCTTCAATGTTTCACGGCTTGTTGCAATCACTTTAACTTTTCCGCAAGAAAGCAGCAGTCGTTCAATTATTATTGAGCAGACAGAGAGGAGATGCTCACAATTATCGAGTATCAGCAACATCTCCTTGTCTCTCATGAAATCAATTACGAAATCAATTGGCTGCTTTGCAGTATCAACGTTTATCTTGAGGACAGAAGCAATTTCCCTTACGACATTTTCCGGATCTGAAATTGATGCCAACTCAACAAACCAGACTCCGTTTTCAAATTCATCTATGACTCCTTCCGCCAATTTAATTGACAGCCGTGTCTTACCTGTTCCTCCGGGTCCCGTAATTGTCAGAAGCCGGTTTTCATTCAATATCAATTTCATTTCGGAAAGTTCTTCTGTCCTTCCGATGAATGCTGTTGACTGAACAGGAAGATTATGTCTTCTTGCATCGAGAGTCTTTATCGGGGGAAATTCATTGGGGATGCCATCAATCAACAACTGAAATATATTGATCGGTCTGACAAGGTCTTTCAATTTCCTTTCGCCGAGATTTCTCAATCTAAATTCATCGTTGAGAAGTTCGTATGTATCTTCCGAAATCAGAGTCTGTCCTCCGTTCGCTGAAGACATAAGCCGTTGAACTCGCGTGAGCGTAATGTATCCGACATATTCACCGCTGTTGAATTCTGCTTCGCCAGTATGAATTCCCATTCTCACTTTCACATTAGCATCACCCCAAGACTCGTTATGCATCGAAGTTTGAGCCTGCGCAGCGGCTCGCACCGCATCAGATGCTGATTCAAAAGACGCATAAAATGCGTCTCCCAATTTCTTAAAGATAAATCCTCTATTCTTTTCAATTGATTGTGTAAGTATTGAATTGTGTCTTTCAAGTATGGATTCATGCGCATCCGGAAACCTCTGCACGAGCCTCGTGCTGCCTTCAATATCGGTGAAAAGAAATGTTACTGTCCCTTCGGGAATCATAATGTGCTGATAAATAGCTTAGATTGTTTTCGGTAAAGACAAAGTTTACAGACTTTTAGGTTTGCTGATACGGGAGTAAGCATACTTGAATAATTCGGATTGTGAATAAGTCAAATTAATAAAGCAACACTATATTTTAAATGTATTGCGGAAGGATGCTAATCTATGTAAATCTATATGACTGCAGTTCACTCATCCGTCCAACCGATCTCCGAAAGTCAGATCAAAATCTTAGGTCCGCTTTTCTTTTGAAAGATCAAAAGAAAAGCTTGGCAAAAGAAAAATCTCCCGCTGGTGAAAAATTGCCGGAAATTCATGCGCAATGGCGGCAAGAATTGCAACACGTACTGCGCTTCTTATTTTTTCGACCGCTTCGTTACCGGCAATTCTTGCTTATCGCCATTGCTTTGAATTTCTTATCGGCAATTTTTCACAGGCGGGTTTGTTTTCAAAAAAAATATTTTAGCTTCCGATTTTGATTTACTTTCTAAGTTATTACTCGATTTCAAAATTAATTTGGACATCATTGTGCAGTTCATGATTGGATTCATTCATTTTTCATTTTCGGATAAATTTGTTTTGAGTAAGTTTGCTAATTGATTTATGAAGATAGTATTACTCGCATCCGTTATTTTTTTCTTTGGTTTCGGAGAAGTCAATGCGCAGAACTCCGGTAATACAAATCAATGGTCGTTCTCAATAGAATCAAATTTCTATTTTGCAGAAACATTCAATATACTCCCGGTGATAATGGCAGACAGGAACAAACTTCACGTAGAATCAAGATACAATTATGAAGACCTCAAGACAATTTCACTTTGGGCGGGATACAATTTTGAAGGAGGGAACAATTTTACATACAAGGTCACACCCATGCTTGGAGGAGTTGCCGGCAGAACCGGCGGCGCGGCTGCCGGACTTGAAATGGATTTGAATTTTGTCCGGCTAAATTTATACGCCGAATCTGAATATGTATTTGATTTTGAATCGAAAGAAAATAATTATTTTTATAACTGGCTTGACTTCTCCTATGCACCTCTTGATTTTCTGTGGTTCGGCATAAGCGGTCAAAGGACGAAGGCATTGAATGAAGACTCTGACATTCAGCATGGTTTCTTTGCAGGAGGAAGTTATAAGAATTTTGAAGTGAATGGTTATATGTATAATCCCGGAAAAGATGAACTGACATATATTCTAACCTTATCTTTTGGTTTTTGATATGAATTTTTTTAATGTCATAATTATCCGTCCCTGATGAAACTTTTCATTTCTAAAATGTATTTTTATTTTGTAATCATATTTTGTTTAAAAACTTTTTGATTTGAATAAAGCAGCAAGCGGCAACGTTACTTTCCTCTTCACCGACATTGAAGGCAGTACAAAACTCGCACAGGAATTCCCTGACACTTATAATTCCTTAATACAGCAGCATGATACAATTTTAAGCAGCGTGATCGAATCCAACAACGGGTTTACTTTCAAGAAAGTCGGCGACGCATTCTGCTGCAGTTTTGAAAATACTGCAGATGCCCTGAAGGCTGCTCATGAATCGCAGCTAAAACTTAACGCTCACGATTGGGGAGTAGCAAAGATAAAAGTCAGGATGGGGCTTCACAGCGGGGAAGCCGAATACAAGAATTCTGACTATGTCGGTTACATTACACTTAGCCGTGTCAATCGAATCATGTCAGTTGCTCACGGTGGACAAGTACTGCTGACGCAGGAAATTTATGACACAATTGTAAATACAAATCCGGGCGGTTTATCATTCCGCGACCTTGGCGAAAGAAAACTCAAAGACATAATTCTTCCGGAACATGTTTACCAGCTTTCTGCCGAAGGTCTTCCCGTTGATTTCCCGCCTCTCAAAAGTCTTGACTTCCGTCCAAACAATCTTCCGCTTCAGATTACAAAATTTATCGGAAGAGAAAAAGAAATTGACTCCGTCAAACAGTTATTGAGATCTGCACGGATGCTGACTATAGTTGGTCCGGGTGGAACCGGTAAGACCAGACTTGCACTAAGAGCAGCCAATGACCTGATTGATGAATTTGAGAACGGCGTCTGGTTCGTTGAGCTGTCAGCGCTTAATGACCCTGAACTCATTGAAAATGAAATCTTGCAAACACTGAAATTGAAAGAAGAAGGCGACAAAAGCATAATTGATACGCTAAAAGAATTTCTAAAGGACAAGCAGTTGCTTATGATATTTGACAATAGTGAACATCTTCTCGACAAGTGTGCTTCACTGGTAGTTGTCTTGCTTCAATCGTGCGCAAGACTCAAAATTATCTCAACCAGCAGGGAGTCTTTTAACATCAGTGGCGAAACAATATATAAAGTCCCACCGCTTTCTGTCCCGGATCCGGGGAAAATTTTTACTGAAGAATCCATTCTCGAATTTGAATCTGCAAAACTCTTCCTTGACAGAGCTACTTCTATCAAACATGATTTTAAAATAACCGGCGATAACGTCAATGCACTTGCAGTATTATGCAGAAGACTTGACGGAATTCCCTTTGCAATCGAACTCGCAGCAACAAGAGTTAACGTTCTCCCGGTTGAAAAAATCTTGGAGAGGTTAAATGACAGATTTAAATTACTGACTCGTGGCGGTTCGACCGTCTTACCTCACCATCAGACATTGCGGGCGCTCATTGACTGGAGTTATGATTTGCTTAATGATAAAGAGAAAGTACTTCTTCATCGCCTTTCAGTTTTTATGGGTGGATGGACTTATGAGGCGGCTGAAGAAATATGCTCCGATGAGACCATTGATGAATTTGAAATTCTCGATCTTCTCACAAGTCTTGAAAATAAGTCACTGATTAATGTCATCGAAACTGAAGGCATGAACCGCTACAACATGCTTGAAACTATTAAGCAATATTGTGCAGAAAAATTTCCGGATAAATCCACTACAATGAAAAAACATCTGGACTATTTTCTTAAACTTTCTGATGCCGATGAAATGAAATCAAAGGGTATCGAACAGATCCAATGGGTAAGAATGCTTGATGCCGATCTCGATAACCTCCGAACGGCAATACAATGGTCTTTTGAAAAAGAAGAAGAGACTTCATTCAGATTCGTTTACCTTCTTTCTAACTTCTGGCTGATAAAAGGATATTTCAAAGATGGATATCAGATTGCCAAAAAGGCGCTTGCTATAGAAACTGTAACAGATAAAAAACTTCGCGCTCAAGCTCTGCTTACTTCAGCAGAAATGTGCTACAACCTCGGAAATTTTCCGGAGTTGGAAAAATCGGCGAATGAAAGTATGTCTCTGTTCCGCGAAGCAGAAGATAAATATGGAATTGCGGCATGTCTCATTCAACTTGGAAACGTCAGTTTCACAAATCTTGACATGCAAAAAGCTAAAGAATATTTTGATGAAGCGCTTAAGATCAGCAATGAGATAGATTCAAAAGTGCTCAAAGCAAAAGCTTTGCGCAATCTGTCATTCCTGGAAAATCAGGATATTGATTACACCGCTGCCCTGAATCTTAAGGAAGAATCTCTGAAGATTTTCAGAGAGATAAAAGACATGTACAACACAGCCTTTGCTCTTGCTACGCTTGGAATATTCGAGTATCAGAGAGGACATCTCGAAAGAGCCAATTCATTTTCTGAAGAGAGCCTTTCGATTGCAAGGGAAAACGGAGATCAGTATTTCATTTCAATTAATCTCATAAATCTCGGACGTATTTATTCGGAAAAAAAAGATTTTCTGAAAGCAGAATACTTCATTGAAGATTCCCTCAAGATAATCAAAGAATACGGATATTCTTTGAATCTTCATCCGGCTTTGATTAACCTCGCCAAAATTTCCAAAGATAAAGGCGACTGTAAAAAGGCAATTGAAACATACAGGGAATTTCTGCGGGGCAGTTCAAATTCAGGTGGCAATTTCTTCCTCAAGCATGCATTAATCGGAATGTCTGAATGTTATTTCAAGCTCAAAGACTTTGAGCAATCACTTCGTCTGATTACATACTCTGAAAAAAATGCAGAAGAAACCAAAATTAAATTTTCCGAAAATGAAAGCGCTTTTCTTTCCGACTACAAAAGTTTGATTAAGGAAAAACTGACCGATGAAAAGTATTCTGAATGTAAGGAAGAAGGCCTCGAGTTGAGTATTGAAAAGCTCATCTCTTATTAATAAAAAAATGAGGCACGAAAAAAATCCGCGCCTCATTTTCAAGACTGAATAATTGTTAATCTTTACTTAAGTAAAACCATTCTCTTCGTTTCAATGTACTTTCCCGAAGTTATCGTGTAGAAATAAGTACCGCTTGATAAATTGGAGGCATTGAACGTCATGCCGTAATAACCGGCATCTTTAATTTCGTTTAACAATACTGCCACTTCCCTGCCGCCCGCATCATACAAAACAATATTAACATTTCCGCTACGCGCTATGTTAAAATCAATTCGTGTCTCGGGATTGAATGGATTTGGATAATTTTGCGAAATGGAGTATGCATCAGGTGTTCCGACATTTACTTCATTGTTCAGATTGAAATACTCATTGTTTCCGTTATAATCAACCTGCTTCAGCCTATATCTGTATTTTCCGGAATTGAGCTTTTCATTGAATTCATAACTCCTTGATGAAATCGAATTTCCCGATCCGGAGACAAATCCTGCAATGCTCCATTGAAGATCAGTTTTATTTCCGAGAGCCATCCTTTGAATTTCAAACCCGGAATTGTTGGTCTCGCTTGCCGTTGTCCATCTCAATTTAATATTGTTTGCATTTACATCGGAAGTAAAACTCGAAAGTTCGACAGGTAATGGAGGATTCGGGTCATCAATAACCAACGTTCCTTCGGAATTCAAACTTGCAAGGTGTCCGTCAACGTAGCCGCTCACTTCGGTAAATGGATCTCCGAAGGTAGAATCTCTCCATTGAAGATTCAAAGGAACCTGGGCAAAAGATGGCGCGGTCGTAGTAAGAAGAACTGTTACTATTCTCGTTCCCGGGAATACATCCGATACTATGGGACCATTGCCCGGAGGTATATATGGATTGATGAACAGCCTAAGCTGATTTCCCGATATAGAAGGAAATCTTGGAACCGCATCAGGATTCGTAAATTCACTCGATCCGGAAACTATCGAATAAGATAATGTACCTCCGTTTGCTATTGCCGGATTAAAAAGTAATATGTATTGCCCCGATGCAAACTCAAAAGGTCCGGACTGCTGTGAATTAGAGTGGTAAATTGCAATGTCGAAAGTAAGTTCATTATTGGAGCGTGATCCCGTTCCAATATGTACATTGCGAGCCGACAGTTGATAGAGCGGGTTTATTGCCTTTGAAACTTGCGGAAATAAAACCAAAAATACCGCAGCACTCGCCAAAAACTTTAAATAATTTTTCATAATTTATTTTTTTAATTGAGAATATTTTTTTGGGAAGAGATTGTCTTTGCAAAATATGATGAAAAGGTAACTCTTATCTGAAATTTGATGTCTCACTGTTTGAAGCAAATTAAGTAAATTGATTTCCAATTCAAAATCAAATTATTTATATCCTACCTTCCGGCGCAGATGCTCGCTGTCCCGTAAGGTTAATCTCCTTAAACACCGGGTTCATGTCAGAGCAAAGTAAATTTCTTAAATAAATCTTTATAGTTAAATTTTCGAATAATATTTTTTCTTGTTAAAGCACAGTCACCACAATATTCAAACTGCAATAATTCTCATTGTTTCACTCTTTGCAATTTCTGCAAAAGCACAAACAGAAATAGGCAGGGATTCTCTTCTCAATTACAGTCTGATGTTCAGAGGCATGTCGAGGAATGACATTACAATACCTGTCAACTACGACAAGTCAAAGTCACCGCGCAACGATTCCAAACTCATTCTCCCGGTTGTTGAAAGGATTATGAAGGAGCCATTGTCGTCCTTTACATTTCTTGACGAAGTCTCGAAACTATCCGGCGCAGATTTTTCGACCCTGCTCAACAAGTTCAGTGCACTTTTAAACCATAAAGTGGTTGACTCAAATAAAATATCCCGGCTTCGTCAATTTACGTTTGACGAATTGATCAAAGAAGTAAAAAAATTTGTGAAGCAAGGAACCCGAGCCAAAAGAAGGGTGGACACAATTTTAAGTAAGGAGCAAAGGGATTTCCTTAGAAGCAATCTGCTTTCAGTAATCGGAGAGGATGATTTTGACGACAACAATTCCGATATCTTCAAATTCAACGTTGCAAGGGACTCTTCAATAAAAACTTCAATGCGAGCCATTGATTTATTGGACAATGATACATTGAAGAAATTTGTTGACGAAAAAATATACTCCGTCAGATATTTGTATCAACTGTACGAAGATCTGAAAACAAATATTGGTAACTTTGGAGAAGACGGAGGAGAAGAAATAGATAATGACAATGTGAAGGGACAATTTATTTTTTATTATGATGAAGACGGAATCAGAATTGCAATCGGAGGAAAGGGCAAGAACTTATATAAGGGGAAATTCAACTTTATTATTGACCTTGGCGGCAATGACGATTATGAAATTGAAAGCGGAGATATATTTTCTGAAAATAATTTCAGTTGCATTTTTGATTTCGGGGGAAATGATATTTATGGTGCAACTGACAATTACTCATTGGCAGGAGCAGCTTTTTCCGCCAATGTAATCTTCGACAAGAGCGGCGACGATGTCTATGCGGGCAAAAGCGTATCACTCGGATCTGCAGTTTGCGGAATAGGAATACTCTACGACGAAGACGGAAACGATACTTATCGTGCAAATCAGTTTTCAACCGGAGCCGCTTCATTCGGAATCGGATTGCTTATAGACAGAAACGGCAACGACGTTTACCTTGCAAATTCATATTCGCAGGGATTTGGAATGACTGAAGGGATCGGTGCAATCATTGACGACAAGGGTAACGATTCTTATCTGATTGATGCGCGATCGCTGGACATAGGAAGATATGAAGATCATTACATTTCAATGTCACAAGGTTATGGTCTGGGACTTCGCCCTTATTATGCCGGAGGAATTGGTCTTATTATTGAAGGTGAAGGAAACGATATATACAACGCAGACATATTCGGACAGGGAGGCGCTTACTGGTATTCGCTCGGATGTATTGCGGACAAAACAGGTCACGATAAATATAATTCTTATCAGTATTCACAGGGAGCAGGAATTCATCTTGCAGTCGGTCTGCTTCAGGATGATGACGGCTGGGATTTTTATTCTTCCAATGGCGTATCGCAGGGCTGCGGTCATGATTTCGGATTCGGACTTCTTGATGACAGAAAGGGTAACGATAATTATTCCGCATACTCACTTTCTCAAGGCGCGGGAAATGCAAACGGAATCGGAGTCTTCATTGATGAAAGCGGAAGAGACGGCTATCTCAACAAAGAGCCGGGCAATTCAAGAGGTTATGGAAATTCACGGCGCGAATACGGAAGCATCGGCGTTTTCATTGACGGAGCCGGAGATGATTTTTATTCGAACCGATCCGACAGCGTAATTCAAAACTCTTCCGTATGGGGAGTAATGAATGATTTCTATCTTATGGATCTGCCTTCGCAAGTCAGCGGCAATAATTTCAAAATTGAAGTTGATTCAAGTAAGGACTATTCGCGTGATGAATATTTTATCATGGCTAAGACAATTGAGCCGCGCTTTTCGAAATGGCAGGAATTCGGATTCAGAAAATTAATTGAAGACAGTTTGCAAACTCCCCAATACATTCTCAAGTACCTTGATACTGACGACCACAGGGCAGCGCTTGTTCTTAGAAATGTTTCGCAAAGAATTTATAATACAATGGGGAATTTTCTTTCTGATAAACTCATGCTTTACAATACTTCGATGCGCCCCGGAGAAGTATTTAATGAAAATGAAGTTGCTTTCATTTGCTATCTCTTCGGAGAAACAAGAAATCCGGCAGGCAAGGAACAACTTCTGAATCTGACATACAGTGATAACATCCGCATAAGAGATGCTGCTGTCAATGCGCTTGGAAAAATACCTGTTGATTCGAGTGAAACTGAATTCATAAACAAAGTTTCGCAAAGGCTCCGGGAAATGGCATCTGAAAACTCACCGAACAAATTATTTAATAAAGACCTAGCTTATGCATTTAAGAATTACAATAATTTAGATAATATTGCAACTCTGTTTAACATGATGAATAATGATTATTATGGAGTGAGATTTACAGCCGCAGAGGCGCTTCAGAAATTTGGCGACGAATATCTGAATTATCTTAGCGATGAGAAACTTTATGAAGCAGCGTCAGAACCTGATTGGTTCAGATCATTTTTGAACTCTATTCTTAATATCAGTGAATCCGGGTTCAAGAATTTGTTTACAAGAATTCTGTCAGTAAAAAATCCTGATGATGATATGACAATTCTCAATTATGAAGACCTCTTGAAAAATTACAACAAGGGTGTTTCTCCGGATTTCATCGCATGGGATAAAGAGATGACAGTCTTTTTGCAGTCAAAAAGTATTTTAAAAGTAAAATAATTATATGAAAAAAACCTATTGTTTGTATTTGTCACTGATATTTTTTATGATCGTATTTTCAGGATGTATAAATGTCGATCAGAAAGTCAAGATAAATGAGGACGGATCCGGAAGCATTGATCTTCACTATTGGACAAAAACTTCTTATCTCGGAAGCGAGCAGATGGAAATGGGTGATGACATAGCCGGATATAGTTTTGATAATCAAACAATTAAATCCAAGTACAACTCTGCCAACACTTCAATTACAAGTATGCGTAGGTACAACGTTAAGGAAGATTCCATGACTCACATTCAGTTGACAATAAGTTTTAAGGACTTTAATAAATTGTCTGAAGCAACCGGCTTCTCAAAAGTTACCACGGAATGGAAGAAAGGAGATGACGGCTTCAATTTTAAATACAACATTGCTCGCGATACGACAATCCAGAAAAAATATATTCAGGGTGATGAGCGTTTGAACTATGTTTTCGAATTCCCCTTTGAGGTCATCTCAAGCAACGGCTCAAAGGAAGGCAAAATGGCAAGATGGACAAAGACTGTTACAGAGCTCGCCGACGGACCAATTGACATGACAGCATTAGTCAAAAGCCGGAATAAGATCTGCGGAATTATCGGCATTGAGCTTCCGTTGATCCTGGGCATCGGATTTATTTATTTCAGAAGGAAAGTCAGAAAAAAAATACGATGAGCAAAAAGAAAATTGGAATACTTGGTTCCGGTATTGTCGCAAAGGCACTTGCCAAAGGCTTCATCAAATACGGCTATGAAATATTTTTTGGGACTAGAGATGTATCAAAGCTGGAGGACTTCAAAGACAAATCGGGAATAGGTTCGTTTGAAGAAGCGGCTAAGTTTGGAGAAATAATTGTTCTTGCCGGCAAGGGAACGGCAGCAGAAGAAATACTTAAGTTGTCCGGAACTGAAAACCTTAAAGCTAAGACAATCATAGATGCAACGAACCCATTAGCTGATGTGCCGCCCGTAAACGGAGTTTTGAAATTTTTCACAGGTCCTGATGACTCATTGATGGAACGGCTACAGAAGTTATGTCCTGATGCAAACTTTGTGAAATGCTTCAACTCCATTGGGAATGCATTTATGGTAGATCCCGATTTCAACGGAGCAAGACCTACAATGTTTATATGCGGAAATGACTCTGATGCAAAATCTGAAGTTCAGGACATTTTGAAGGAATTCAAATGGGAATGGGCTGACATGGGAAAGGTTGAAGCTGCAAGAGCCATTGAGCCGCTGTGCATTCTGTGGTGCATTCCCGGACTGTTGCGAAATGAATGGAACCATGCATTTAAGCTACTGTCGAATCAAGGTTGAAGATTTCCACAGCTATATGCAATTCAAGATCAAAACTTTTCAAACGTCTATTTCAAGAGCAGCATTTTTTTCGTTTCAGAAAATTTGCCAAACCTCACGCTGTAAAAGTAAACGCCGCTTGAAAGATTATCGGCATTGAATTCGAATGAGTGCATTCCTGCTGTCTTAAATTCATTTATCGGGTGCCCAATCACATTGCCAAGAATATCAAATACTTTGATTTGCACATTTCCATTGTAGGGAATAAAATAGCGAATAGAAGTATTTGGATTAAACGGATTCGGAAAATTACCATAGATCTCAAATCCATCGTCTTTGAATTCATTTGTATAATTGATTCCCATCACAGAAAGATTGCCTTCCTTCATAAATATATCAGACACTACGCTTCCGTTACGGGAAGCTGTTGCCTCAAAGTGAACTGCAATCTGTGCAAATCCTCTTGCAGCAACAGAATTGTTACCTCTTCCTATATAACTTCCTGTGCTGTCCTCAAACAAAAGAATCGGAAGCACATAATTTCCATTTGACCCATACACCAGAAATGTTCCTTTTGGAAATGCCGAATTGCTGTTCTGATACGTTACAAAGAGTTTCCCATTATCGTCAGTATCAATTGCCCTGTAAAATGAAGGCATTCCAACCGGCGGTGTAATCGCTTCTGCCGAAGAAAAAATTCCTCCCGACTGCCGCCGGATTGTGTAAAGTCTGTTGTCTATGGCATTCCTGTATACGACATGAAGAGTATTTAATTTATCAATTGTGATGCATGGATACGAGACAAAATTAGAAACCCCTGTTGACTGCTCCACAAAGTTTCCGTTTTCGTTGTTAAAATATTTCAGCACGCCCGAACCTGCAGACTGATTAGTAGTGAATACTATATGAAGCTTCCCTAATCCGTCAACTGCTATTGAAATATCATTTTCGCTGCTTGCTTCTGCAGGACCAAGACTTATCTCCTGTCCGAGTATTCCGTTGATGTAATTATATTTTTTGTAGTAAGCATTATCCTGTCCTGTTACAAAAGTAAAGTAAACGAAATGAACACTGCTGTCGTTCAAACCAACTGCCATATACGGAGTAGCCTTGTTCAATCCTCCTGCCGTAATCCAAACAGAATCGCCGAATCCTGAAGATACATTTCTGTTGTTAGTATATATCAATTGAAATAAATTCGATGCGTCACGTCTTTCCCAGCCTATGTGAACTTTTCCAAGCTCATCAAATCCAAGCGTTGCATAATTGTCATCAATTGAATTATTCGTAACTCTGTACGGTGTCATTTCGCCGCTTAAATTATTCCAATAAAATATCTCACGCGTATTGCTGTTGGTGTGGAATTGTCGTGAATTAACCATGTGAACTTTTCCAAAATTGTCATACTTCATCAAAGCTCTGTAATTGTAATATTCGTCACTCACTATTGTGTCAATCGGAAAGTTCAGGTATCCTTGAGCAAATACATTTATCATCCCGATTAAAAAAAATATGATTGATGCAGTCACTATTTTCATATATTGCTCCTTTCTGAAAAAATGTTTGAGCTAAGTAAGAAGAAAATTCAGATTTTTAAAATTCAATTTTAAATCTCATACGCCGGTTAAATTTTGTACTTATTGAAACGAATATTATCCGGGACTACATAATTTTTCAGCGGCATTGAACCTTTTCTTTGAAAATGCGATTATTGTTCTTGAATCTCAAATCCCAAACTTATATTATTGTCAAATTTTAAATGAGACGATATGATAAATTAGTTATTGATTAGCAATAACTAAAACATTGAAAATGAACATCGTAAAAATTCGCTCCATAGTTTTAGTTCTTTTTGTATTTGGCTTCTTAAATAATTTACATTCTCAAACCCAGTCAACTTTTAATTTCCTCAAGTTAGACATTGGTGCAAGGGCATCTGCTTTAGGCGGCAGTTTCAATACTCAAACTGACGATATCAATTCCATTTTCTATAATCCGGCATCTTTGTCAACCCTCACGCATAAGCAAGCTTCCGTGGGATTCTTTAAATACCTCCTCGATATCAATTCAGGAAACGCATCATTCGGACAAAGGTACAAAGACGCGGGATATTTCGGAGCAGGCATAAGGTACATCAATTATGGCAGTTTTCAAAAAACTGATGCAGAAGCAACTTCATTAGGCACATTCTCTGCAAATGAACTTGCACTTTCACTTGGCTATTCAAACGTTTACAAAAGCAATTTCCACTACGGTGTAAATCTGAAGTTCATTTATTCCGGAATAGACAGCTATACATCTACCGCTCTTGCTGCCGACTTCGGATTGCTCTATACTATTCCTTCTTCAATGTGGAATTTCGGTTTAAGTCTACTCAATGCAGGTGGTCAAATCAGCAAGTATAATTCTACCGGTGAAGATCTTCCTTTGGATTTAAGAGTCGGAGTCAGCAAGAAACTTGAACATCTTCCGCTTCGTGTTCACTTTGAAGTAGATAATCTGACAGAAGCACAGGACCAGTTCTTTGATCGCTTCAAGAATCTTTCCGTTGGCGGCGAATTTGATTTCAGCGAAAATGTTCAATTCAGAATCGGGTACGATAATGGTGCAAGGCAAAATCTCGAAACAGGAAGTTCGGTTGGTATGGCGGGTTTTTCAGCGGGCCTCGGAATCAAGTTCCTCAAGAATTATAGCCTCGATTACGCATTTAACTCCATGGGAAAAATTGGTTCGACTCACAAAATAGATGTAGGATTTGCCCTTAGGTAATATTTCCTATTTTACTAATAGCATTCTTCTCGATTGAAAAAAATTTCCGTCAATTTCCAATTTATAAAAATAAACTCCTCCCGGCAATTCGCTTCCGTCAAATCTAATTTCATATCCGCCGGGTAATTTATTTTCACTTAGTAAATTCAAAACCTTGCGTCCTCTGACATCATAGACTATCATCGAAACAAATACTTTTCTTCCCACTTCGAATGTTATCGTCGTCAGGGGATTAAATGGATTGGGATAATTCTGATGAAGTCTGAAGTCATTTATAGCCTCAAATTCAGAACTCACAGATACGGGACTTCCGATCAAATTAAAAATCGAATTCAGTATTAAATCTTTTGCATCGTTGTGATTCTGTATGGATGAATAACTGAAACAAAAATTTATGATTTGCGGATCTGCAACAGTTGGCGCTACTATGACCGCGCCGCTTGACGGATCAGTCAGCGCGCCATAAAAGACCTGCGAAAACTCCAGGCTTTCACATACGTCCTGATCATAAATTGTTCCTTCAACAAGCGGCATTGTCACAGGCAATATAGCAGGCAAATTTGCAAGTGGTGAGTTCTGAAACTCACTCTTCATTATCGCACTTCCGATTGAATTACTGACCCACCTGTTTATCTTCAATACCTTATTCCTGAATCCCGGATAAGCAGGGTAAACTGAAGCAGTGTATCCGTTGTGACCGCCTTCTATTATCAACCTTCCGCCATTCAAAACATAAGTAACCAAAAGCGAGCGCATGAAATTATTGCTGCACGCATCCGGATTACTTCCTGTGGAAAGTATTACAAGCCTGTGCGTGCTGAAGTCATTCTGATTGACAAGTGATGAGACAACTATATCTGCATGATATCCAGCATTCAGGACATCCTCATAAATCATGTCGGGGGAATTTGAATCATCGTCTTTAACAATGAGTATGTCTGTCATTCCGGAAACAAATCCGACATTCGCGAGCAGAATGACAATTGGAAGGAAAGAGAAACTGAAAATATCCCTGACAAGCTTCATCTTCGGTAAATTTTGTTTCAATTTAAATTAAAATATTTTGCTAAGGAAATCAAACGTAATTACTCCCCTGCTGATGGAGTGTATGCATTGCTGTCGAAAATATTTTTGAAGCACCCTAACAATTTTAAAAATAATCTTAATTTAAATGACACATTTAGTTTTGAAAAGAACCCGCCAGTGACATATTTCCAAATGATTTTAATAATTTCAAATCAGACTCAATTTGCTTAATTTATGGAAAACAATTTTCAAAATGGCAAATCAGTTTTCATTTGACATCGTATCTGAAGTTGATTTTCAGGAGGTTGACAACGCAATCAATCAGGCACTGAAAGAAATTCATCAAAGATATGATTTCAAAGGCAGCAAGAGTGAAATAACCTTTAACAAAAAGGAGAAGCTTCTCAATGTAATTTCCGATGATGAATTTAAAATTAAGTCCGTAGTTGATATACTTCAGAACAAGCTTATAAAAAGAGGCATCTCGATTAAGGCGTTGAAATACGGTAACGTTGAACCTGCATCAGGGGGAACAGTAAGGCAGGAAATAAAGCTGCAGCAGGGTATTGAAAAAGACGATGCACGAAAAATTGTAAAGATTATCAAATACAGCAAATTGAAAGTGCAGGCAGCTATTCAGGATGAACAAGTGAGAGTTACGGGAAAAGTCAAAGATGATCTTCAATCAGTAATGAAAATGCTTAAAGAAAGCGAACTCGAATTTGCATTTCAGTTTACTAACTACAGGTGATTAATTGAAAAGAAATTGAATCGGAGAATCTTTGCTCAATTGCTGATTGAATTTTTGAATGAATATTTTTCATCCTAACTTTTTTTTGAATCTGAACGAACTCGCAATCATAATCGTCGCGCCCATCAGAAACAAAATCAATAACTCCTCCCAGAGATCGCCGATCCCAAGCCCCTTAATAACAATGCCTCTTATTATTATCAAAAAATATCTCAACGGCACTGCATAAGAAATATACTGAATTTCCAGCGGCATATTTTCAATCGGAAACGTAAAACCGGAAAGAAAAATCATTGGCATGATAATCAGGAATGCCGCGGTTATCATTGCCTGCTGTTGTGTCTTTGAAATAGTTGACACAAACATTCCCAGACCCAATGTCGAAAGCATGAACACAAATGAAGACAGAAACAAAAGCGTCATGCTTCCTTTGACAGCGATGCCAAACCACAGAGTCATCACGCTAATTACCAAAGTCATTGAGACCAATCCAATCATCGAAAACGGAATCAACTTTCCGAGAATCATTTGATACGGTTTAATAGGCGTTACCAAAAGTTGCTCGAGTGTCCCAAGTTCCCTTTCCTTCACTATAGCCAGTGAAGTCATGCTTGTCGTTATTACGATGAGTATGAGTCCCACTATTCCCGGCAACATGAAGATTCGCGTCAGAAGTTCGGGGTTATACCAGATTCTTGTTTCTGCTTCGATTGATGCGACGAGCGGCTCCTTCATCCCTGACTTTTCAAGTTTCTCAAGTACTATTGTCTTCGCGAATCCGGATGCAATGGTCTGAACATATCCTGCTGCCACTGCCGCTTTGTTGCCGTCGGAACCGTCAAATATCACCAGAACATCCGCTGAAGAATTGGTATTAATCTTTTTCTCAAAATCTTTTCCAATGACAATGCCAATCAAAACATTTCCATCATCAATCTCTCTGGTAAGATTGTCATAATTGTCGGCATAATATTTAATGGTGAAATATCCGGACTTTTCAAAATCATCAATAAAATCCCTGCTTGCTGCTGACTTATCATTGTCAAGAATTGCCGTGCTTACATTATTCAAATCGCGATTGGCAGCATAACCGAGGAATATCAGTTGAATCACAGGCACAACCAGTACAACCATGAACATTTTAGGATCGCGGCTGAACTGATGGAACTCCTTTATCAAAAACAACTTCAATACCCTCATATTTTTTCAGTGTGCTTTATTCTTAGAACCGAAATTGAGATAAGCAAAGCAGCAAACATAAGTAGATAAAATATCTGATCAGCAAAGACACTGATGTCAACGCCTTTAATTAAGATATCGCGGAGAATGACAAGATAATATTTTGCGGGTGTAATGTATGATAATACTTGAATTGCGGCAGGCATGCTTTCAATAGGAAAAAGGAATCCTGACAATAAAACAGTTGGAAGCTGCGACACCAATTGCGACATCTGAAATGCTACCTGCTGCGAATCTGCAACTGTAGAAATCAGCACTCCCATACTTAATGTTACCATCAGGTAGCAGATCGTTCCGATAAACAGATACAAGTAACTTCCTTTGACTTCAATCCCGAAAAGAATACTTCCCATAAAAAGTATCGAGGCAGCTATGAGAAGCGATATAATCAGGTAAGGAAATATTTTTCCTATTATTAGCTGAAAACTCGAAACCGACGAAACCTTTATCTGCTCAATTGTTCCAAGTTCTTTCTCGCGCACTAAGGAAATTGAAGTTAAGATCACCGAAATAATAATCAGAATCATTGCAATCAATCCCGGGATAAAAAATTTTGTCGTGTTGAGATCTTTATTGTACCAGAATTGAGCATCAACATTAAGCGGCTGAACAACTTTCATCCCCTTTGATTCAATAAATTCGGATGAAATTTTCAATGATTGAAATGCGGCGGCTGCATTCACGTAATTCTGAACTATGGATGCGGTGCTGCCATCAACACCGTCAATGAGAAACTGAACTTTAACATTCTGATGATTCTCGATGTCTTTTGAAAAATTTCTCGGGATTACTACCACGCATTTAACATCACCGTTTTCAATAAGACTATTTATCTCACTTTCGCCATGGATGTATTCGCTAATCTTGAAATATGACGAGCCTTCAAATACCCTAATGAAATCCCTGGAGCTCACAGAATTGTCAATGTCATATATTCCAAGCGTAATGTTTTTTACATCGAGGGAAATTGCATATCCGAAGATCACAAGCAGGAGAACGGGGAGCACAAATATTATGATGAGACTTCTCGGGTCGCGTGCAATCTGAATCAATTCTTTCTTCGCAATTGAAATAATGTTACGCATTGACAGCAGATTTTTTTTCAATCAAATATACAAATACATCTTCAAGAGACGGGCTGATCTTTTCCACACTGAAAATTTTCAATTCATTATCAGGTGAAAGAACATTCATGATCTTAACCGCAGAATCCGCAGATGCTCCCGCAATTTCAGAGACGGGTTTCATTAACAGATGAATTGAGTTTCCAAAAATGGATATGCTGTCAGTGAAGGGTTGATCTTTAAGAAGATCAATGGTCCTATAAGAATCAGAGGATCTGATTTGAATTACATCGTCGGTAATATACTTTTCCTTAAGTTCCTTCGGACTTCCCGCTGCAATCAGTTTACCGGCATCAATGAGAACTATGTCATTGCAGAATTCTGCTTCATCGAGATAATGAGTTGTTACAAAAACTGTTGTGCCTTCTTCGGAAAGACTATTGATGAGATCCCAGAATTTCTTTCGGGAGACGGGATCAACTCCGCCTGTGGGTTCGTCGAGGAAAACGAGTTCCGGTTCGTGAATTACAGCGCAGCCGAGCGCGAGCCTCTGCTTATATCCTACCGAAAGTTCTGATGCAAGAAAATTTTTTCTGTCGCCAAGTCCCGACATTTCCAGAACCCAATCCTTTCTTTGCTCAAATTTTTTTCCCAGCAGTCCATACACGCCTCCGAAAAAATTTATGTTTTCATTTACCGTCAGGTCGTTATAGAGAGAAAATTTCTGCGACATGTATCCGATTGTGCGTTTGATACTCTCGGGATCCTTTACGATGCTGAAGCCGTTTACAAGTGCGTCACCTGATGTCGGCATAAGAATTCCGCAAAGCATCCTGATGGTGGTTGACTTCCCCGCTCCGTTTGCGCCGAGAAATCCAAACACTTCACCTTTAGCAACATTAAAGGAAATATTGTCAACTGAAATAAAGCTTCCGAATTTTTTCGAGAGATTTCTTACCTCAATTGTATTCATTAGAAACATTCATCGGTTTGTTGGCATTTCATTTCCGGACAAATACATTTTAGCTGACAAGATGTACAAATGCATTCTCAAGCGAGGGTTCGCTTTCGCGTACGGAGAAAATTTCCACAGAGCTCCTTTCCAATATTTCTCTTATTAGTCTGATATATTCCCCTGATTTTTCTTTTGATATGAGAATATTAATTCTGTCACCCTTCAACTGAATTTCGGCATCAAGATTTTCCTTCAGGATTGAATATGCATTTCTTACAGGCGTGCAGACAATTTCTATCAGCGATTCTTTCAACCCTTCTACAATTGTTTGCGGGTCTCCAAGTGCGATTAATCTTCCGTTATCAATCAGCGCTATCTCATTGAATCTTTCCGCTTCATCCATATACGGTGTTGAAATGAGAATCGTAATATCTTCCCGCAACATGTTTGAAAGTATCACCCAGAACTCTCTGCGTGAAACAGGATCAACGCCCGTTGTCGGTTCATCTAAAAATACAATCTTCGGTCGGTAAATTAATGTGCATGCAAGAGCAAGCTTTTGCTTCATTCCTCCGGATAGCTTCCCGGCAAGAAATTTTCTGAACTTTGTGAGGCGTGTAAATTTCAACAGTTCCTCACGCCTATCCTTGAAATGTCTGACCCCGTGAATGCCTGCAACAAATTCTATATTCTCATCCACTGAAAGGTCAGTATATAGACTGAACTTTTGCGAAAGGTAGCCGATATTACCTTTTAAAATTGTTCTATCCTTCAGAATATTCTTTCCCATCATCTCAATCTCACCGCAATCCGGATTCATCAGCCCGCACAGAATCCTGATCAGAGTTGATTTCCCTGCACCATCTGGTCCAACAAGTCCGAAAATTGAATTTTCCTTAATCCCGAAACTAATATTATCAAGAGCTTTGATTTCTCCGTAAGTCTTGGTAAGATTTCTTATTGATATGAGAGGTTCCATATGTCAGTTCATTTTCAGAGTTGCATCGGCGGGCATCCCGGATTTTAGCTCGAGATCAGGATTTGGGATCTCTATTTTGACTGCGTAAACAAGTTTAGTTCTCTCTTCTTTTGTCTGAATATTCTTTGGCGTAAATTCTGCTTCGGTTGAAACAAAAATTACTTTGCCGGAATAAGTTTTGTCCTTATAAGAATCAATTTTTATGACTGCGTCCTGACCCAGTTTTACTCTGCCCAGTTCTACTTCGGTTACATAAATTTTAATCTTAACTGTCTGCAGATCTGAAATCAGAAATACAGAAGCTCCGGGAGTAACAAACTCGCCCTTCTCTACAAACTTGTTTGAAACAATTCCATCAACGGGCGAGAGTATTGTGCAGTCTTCGATATTTTTTCTTATTAGATCTATTCCGGTGTATGTTCTTTTCAGATTTGCCTTTGCAGATTCAATGTCTTCCTTTCTGACAATATTTTTTACTTTGTCAAGATTTGCGACAGCAGTGTTGTATTGATTCAATATCTGCTCGTAACGTGTCAAAGCATCTTCATGCATCTGAAGTGTAATTGCATTTTGCTCATACAGATTCGTGGAGCGTTCCTTGTCATTCTCGGCTTTTTCAAGATTAATCTCCGCGAGATTGACTTGCTCTTCTGCAAGTTCAACATCTTCTTTCCTTGGACCGGCAAGCAAGAGCCGCAGTTGCGCCTCCGCCTGTTCTGCTGCTGCTTCAGCCTGACGAAGCTGAATGTCGAGTGAGGCGTGGTCTAACTTAAGCAGAATATCACCGGTCTTAATTTTGTCGCCTTCCTTTACTAAAATTTCATCAATCTGTCCTCCGATTTTGGAACTGATAGTTACATCGGTGGCTTCAATATTTCCGGATGCAACTATATCGGATGATTTTTCATTTTCCCCGCAGCCGGCAATGAGAATTATAAAGCAAAGAATAGCCGCAGCCGGGAAATAAGCAATCAAATTTTTTAAAATAATGCATACCGGCTTTTTAGTAATGCAAGAAGTCAATTCATTTTTATGAATGAAATTAATATTGAGCAGAGTTGTATCTGCTTTCATATCATCTGAAATCGGCAACAAAAGTAATTCTTCCAACGACATCACTTTTCTTTTTATCCGCATTGTTCACGCCATAGTAAGCATTGAGCCAGAGATTGGGAATAAAATGTATTGTCGGTATCGGCATGAAGTCTGCACCTGCAACTACAAAATGCTGTCGGAATCTGGAAACGGTATATGTCTTGGGATCAAAGAAATCATATCTGAAAAATCCTTTGAGCTTGTTCTTGACGAGCACGCCGTGAACAAATGTACTGATTCCTTGAGACAATGACGCGCTTTGATTTCTTTGAAGATATGATTCGAGACCAAACGTAAAGTTATCCGTAATGTATCCTACAAATGCCTGAAAGCTGTACTTCTTGTCGGACGCCGAAGGAGCAAAGTCCGAATAGATATCAACCATAATTTTTTTCTTCGCGAAGTTACCTACAAGCTGACCATAAACTCTTTTATATTTGTTGTTTTCGATCTTTCCATTGGTACCGTTTCCAACCATCAGATAATATCCGAAGTCTTTATTCTTATCAAAGCTTCCGTTCAACATCAGACCAATATCTCTGGATCCAAGAATTCCTCTGAAGTCCATGATAGTTCTTTCAACACTTCTATAGCTCCATACTTTGTCTGAAGTAAATGAATAACCCGGAGGGGCTTGTGCGCCGGCAGTAAGGTCGGAGTATTTAAAAATATTTTTCCATTTGAGATAAGCGTCTCTTACATACACACTGTTTTTTCCGTCTGTTGTAAATTCGGCTCCGTCAAACGATAATGAAAATCTGAAATCAAAATCAGGAGAGAAAGAATGGTCATAACCAACATTAACTCTCCTGAAGTCAAATGAGTTAAAGTCCTTCTTGTATTGTGAATACTGTGTTGTAGTTCCCGAAGAATCTCCTCCCGCTTTGTAAAAGTAATCTCCGAAGACATATCCCCAGACTTTACCGCCGGGCTTAAAACTATTTTCTTTATTATCCTGTGAAAAGGAAAATTGGAAAGCAAACAACTGGATAACCAACATAACAGTAAGAAATTTTATCATAAGTTTTTTTTTTGAAAAATTAGCGAATATTTACAATTGGAAAAATGCGAAACGCAATACGCTAAAATCATACTAAGTACACGAAAAAACTTTTCAAACAAAAACAAAAATCTGATCCGAGATTAGAAGAATCTCCGGGGCTGTCTAAAAAGTCTCGCCGAATCGGATTTTCAAAATTGTCATTGTGTTTTTTGAGGATTTCTACAGGCTAATAGCCTGTGCTACGACCCATGTAACTCCGTCAATTTTATATATGAGTACGGAATCATCAGCTCCCATTTGATTGGAATCGATTGCAATTCTTGATATATAAATGTTTTATATCTTTACAGAGCCGGCGCTGGTGCCATAGGCTCCGATTCGTAGTAATTTCAAATCCATAAGCCTTATGAAAATATTTCACACAAAGCCGCAACGGGTCACTGAAAGGACTTCTAAAACTTGAACCGTTTTGGACGTATGTGTTTTTTGAATGAGCCCGAATGAGCCAACTGACAAATTATTCAATTGTAATAATAAACTATTTTTAGGACTTTAGGCAAAAACAATTTTCTGGATGAAGAATATTCTTTTCCCCACAGACTTCTCGCCAAATGCCGACAACGCCCTAAATTTTGCAGTTGAGATAACAAGAAAGATAAAAGGAAATCTAATACTGTTTCATGCATACAGCGTGCAGCTCATAGATCCGAATATGCCTGCAGAGATTTATTTATCTGCATATCAGGAAGAAGAAAAGTCTGCCAAAGAAAGTCTGGAAGAGTTAAGCAAGAAAATTGTTGATTCAAACAAAGATGAAAACGGGAAAAATCTTTTCGGGACGGAAGCTGTCGTTACACAAGGTCTTGTTGTGGACGAAGTGCTTTCTATGATCAATGAATTCAAGATTGATCTTGTTGTGTTGGGAACTCACGGGTCGAGCGGCATTACCGAATTGATCCTCGGTAGCAATACTGCCAGCATCATTGAGAAAGCAACGGTTCCCGTACTTGCCGTACCTCACGACGCGGAATTTAGCGACATCAAGAATATTGTCTATGCTTATGATGACATCAAATCAGGATTGCCTTCATTCAACTGGCTGCTCGGATTTGCAGAATTATATGATTCGGAAATTACGCTTCTTCATATAATTGAGAGCAAGAAGAATACATTGGAACTGAACAAACAGGAATTTGAAAAGATTAAACAGTCTGTCGGATATGACAAAATCAGACTCGAACTTGTCGTTGAAGAGAACGTTCTGGAGGGTATAAATGATTACATAAATTCAAATGATGTTGACATACTTGTGATGGCAATCAGGAAGAGAACTCTTCTTGATAAAATTTTCAATCGCAGCCTTACGAAGAAAATGGCATATCATACAAAAATTCCTTTGCTTGCACTGCATATTTAGAAAAAAACTTTAACTCATCTTCAGGATTAACCTTGCCCGAAAAACTTTTCCTCATTGACGCAATGGCAATGATTTACAGAGCTTACTTTGCCATGATTTCAAATCCTCTGATTAATTCAAAGGGGAAAAATACTTCAGCAGCTTACGGATTCGTAAATTCTCTTTCGAAAATTCTCGATGATGAAAATCCGGAACACATCGCGGTGTGCATTGACACTGAAAAAGAGACGTTCCGACACAAAGCCTTTCCACAATATAAAGCGCAGCGCCAGGAAATTCCTTCTGATATGCCGTGGCAAATTTCCAAAATCAAAGAGATCATCAAAGCCTTCAATATCCCTTTGCTTCAGATAGACGGATACGAGGCGGATGATATTATCGGAACTCTGGTAAAGCAGGCAGAGAAAGAAAAAGTAATAAGTTATATGGTAACGCCTGATAAAGATTTTATGCAGCTTGTAAGCGACCGAGTTTTTCTTTATAAACCATCGAGAAATCTTTACGGCAACAAAATTTCGGAAGTCGAAATCATTGATAAAGAAGGCGTAAGAAAAAAATTCGGTGTTTCGCCTGAACAGGTAATTGATGTGCTTGGATTAATGGGGGATGCTTCCGACAATGTCCCGGGAATCAAAGGCGTGGGAGAAAAAACCGCAGTAAGTTTAATCCAGCAATTCGGAACGATTGACAATATGTATGATAATCTCGATAAGGTGACAAAACCAAAGTTGAAGGAAAATATTATTGCCAATAAGAACGATGCCCTGATTTCAAAGATGCTGGTAACAATAAAAACTGATGTTCCTCTAAAAGTAAATTTTCATGAACTTAACAGACAGCCCGCCGATACAAAAGCTCTGATTAACTTATTCGAAGAACTTGAATTCAAATCCCTCGTAAAGAAATTCTCAAAAACATCAGTCAGGAAAAATGATACGACTCAAGCAGAGCAGTTGAAGATTCCCATTAAAGGAAAAAAGATTGAATCTGTTAAGGTGACAATTCCCGAGCCTGTTACAAAATTGAATTCAATTGGCAACGTAAAGCATAATTATAAGATTATTGGAACAGAAGAATTCACGGCATTTGTAAAAAAGTTGTCTGAACAAAGTATCGTCAGCTTTCACACTGAAACAGACACCCGTGTCAGCATGAACTGCAATCTTATCGGAATGTCATTTTCATTTGCAGATAATGAAGCTTATTACATTCCCGTATTCGGAAAATTTGCGGGCAAGAAATCGGAGCAGTCACTGTTTGAATCACCGATAAAGTTATCCGGAGGAGATATCAAGGGTGTTGATCTCAATACTGCAATCGAAAGACTTAAGCCTGTATTTGAGAATGAGAAGATTGGTTTCATTGGGCAGAACATCAAGTTTGACTATGTTGTTTTGAAGAATTACGGTATAACCGTTGCAAATATTGCATTCGATTCATTGATAGGGGCATATATACTTTCGCCGGAAGGCGCTCACGATTTGAGTTCTCTTACTGAAAAGTTTCTCAAGTATAAAACCATTTCGCTAGTGGACATCACGGGAAAGGGAAAAGATCAGATTAGTATTGACAAAGTTGATGCAAATGTGATGAAAGATTATTCTGCAGAAATCGCGGATACTTCATTGCAATTGTATCACAGGATAAAGTACGAATTGGGAAAGATAAATCTTCTCTCACTTTGCACTGATGTTGAATTTCCGCTTACAAAAACACTCTCCGAAATGGAGTTCGAAGGATTTAAGGTTGATGAAAAGATTCTGTCAATGATAAATTCCGAAACCGAAAAACTGATTGCCGAATTCGAAGAAAAAATTTACAAATCAGCAGGCGAAAAATTTAATATTAATTCTACACAGCAACTTGCAGACATTCTTTTTAAAAAATTAAATCTTACTCCAATAAGAAAAACCAAGACAGGATTTTCAACCGATGTAAAAGTGCTTGAAGAACTTAAATATCAACATGAGATTGCATCGCTTCTCACAGACTATCGTATGCTGACAAAACTTAAATCAACATACCTTGACGGATTAAAGAAAGCAATCAATCCTAAAACGAAAAGGGTACACACTGTTTTCAATCAGATGGCATCAGCAACCGGCAGATTATCGAGCAACGAACCTAATCTCCAGAACATTCCTATTCGTACAGAGGTAGGCAGAAGTCTGCGGAAAGCATTCATTCCAAGAGACAATTCATATATAATCATGTCGGCGGATTATTCGCAAATTGAATTGAGGATAATGGCTCATTATGCTGACGATGAAAATATGATAAACGCGTTTAAACGAAATCATGACATTCACACCGAAACAGCAATGCGTGTTTTCAATCTTCACTCAAAGAATGATGTTACTCCGGGAATGAGAAGAAAGGCGAAAGAAGTAAACTTCGGAATAATATACGGCATAGGAGCATTTGGACTGGCAAGCAGACTGGAGATAAAAAATTCAGAGGCGAAAGATATTATTGACAGATATTTCAGAGAGTATCCCAAAGTGAAAGACTATATGGAGAGGACAAAAAAGTTTGCTCGCGAATTCGGATACGTCGAAACGCTTCTCGGAAGGAGAAGATATCTTTCACAGATTAACAATCAGAATGCGACGGCAAGGGCTGAAGACGAACGCGCTGCAATCAATATGCCGATACAAGGTACTGCTGCCGACATGATAAAAATTGCAATGGTAAATATCTTCGATGACTTTGAAAGGCTCGGACTGCGGACGAAAATGCTTCTGCAGGTGCATGATGAACTTGTGTTCGAAGTAAAAAAAAGTGAAGAGGAAAAGGTGAAGAAATTGGTGACTGACAAGATGAAAAATGCAATTGAGCTTAAAGTCCCGATTGAAGTCGAAGTTGGAACGGGAGACAGTTGGTATGAAGCGCACTAATCTTAATATGAATTTATTTTCACATTAATAATTTTAATCTTTAATTCATGATAGTAGTAACAGGCGGTTCGGGATTCATCGGAAGCGCATTGGTATGGAGACTTAACCAGCTCGGCATAGATGATATTGTCATTGTTGATGAGTTTGGTGAAAATGAGAAATGGAAGAACCTTGTTCAGCTTAAGTTTGCTGACGCATTCGACAAAGATGAATTCGGACACATGGTCACATCAGATTTCCTGAAGAACTTCAACGTTGATACCGTATTTCATCTTGGGGCATGCAGCTCGACAACGGAAAAGAATTTTGACTACCTGATGAAAAACAATTATGAATACTCTAAATTCCTGTGTGAAAGATGTATCGAAAATAATATCAGATTCATTTACGCTTCCTCTGCTGCAACTTACGGCGATGGTTCACAGGGATATGACGACGATGAAAGCAAGCTTCAAAGTTTAAAGCCGTTGAATGCTTATGGATATTCGAAACATCTTTTTGATTTATGGGTGACGAAAAACGGAATGCTGGATAAAGTTGTCGGACTGAAATATTTCAATGTTTACGGACCAAACGAATACCACAAGGGTGATATGCGGAGTGTTGTCAATAAATGTTTTGATCAGATAAAGGAAACCGGCAAAGCACGCCTTTTCAAATCGGCAAATCCGAAATTCAAAGACGGAGAACAAAGCCGCGACTTTCTCTATGTGAAGGATGCAGTTGACATGACGCTGTTCTTTTATGAAAACAAAATTGTAAATGGTATCTACAACATCGGAACAGGCGAGGCAAACAGTTTCAATGAACTTGTCTCTCCCATATTCAAAACTCTGAATTTAAGTACCAACATAGAATATTTTGATATGCCTGACATCTTAAGAGAAAAGTATCAATATTATACCAAAGCAGACATTAGCAAGCTCCGCAAAGCGGGTTATAACAAACTGATTACAAAAATCGGTAATGCCGTCGGTGATTATGCGGGGAACTATCTCAATTCTGAAAATAGATATTTACAATGATTTTGAAATATAAACTTTACAATAAGAGTTATATCAATTTAAAAAATAATTCATAAATATTCTTCAGATTTTTTGTAATTAATATCTGGATAAAATCAATTGAAATGAAATCTATACTTCTACTGATAATCATAGGCATAACGCTTCCTGCTGTTTCGCAGGACCTTCCAAACTACATGACGGAAAAGGAAAAGGAGATTTACAAAAATTATCAGCCGCCATTTTTAACAGACGACATAAATCCGCCGCCAACCGCAGTAAGAACAATGGCTGAATGGGAGGAAGTTCAGGGAATCATTGTTGCATGGATATCTTATACGAGCATCATAAGGCAGATAGTTGACTACGCGCAGGATGAAGGACTTGTATTCATAGTTTGCAGCGATTCAAATTCGGTAAAGAGTTACCTCACAAGCGGAGGTGTTCCGCTCGTTAATCTGAAATTCATCGTAACCTCTTTCAATTCAGTCTGGTGCAGAGATTATGGTCCGTGGGCAGCATACTCGGGAAACATTGACAGTCTAAAAATGATTGACTGGATTTACAACAGACCTCGTCCACTCGATGATCAGGTGCCGGTTGCATTTGCCAATTATGTAGGCGTTCCTATTTATCAAGCTATTAGTTCGCCAAACGATCTTACACACACAGGCGGAAATTTCATGGTTGACGGAAACGGAACAGGATTTTCTTCCAAACTCATTCTAAATGAAAATCCTTCCAAGACAGAATCCCAGATTGACAACATTATTCACAATTATCTTGGCGTGAACCGATACATAAAAATGGAGACTCTTCCTTATGACCAGATTCATCATATTGACATGCACATCAAACTGTTGGATGAAGAGACTCTTCTTGTTGGACAATATCCGCCTGGAATAGCTGACGGACCGCAGATAGAGGCAAATCTTCAGTATGTGCTCGCAAATTTTCAAACATGTTACAACAGACCATACAAGGTCATTCGCATTCCGATGCCGCCTAATGCCCAGGGACAATATCCTCCTTCATCAAGTTATCTTACTTACACTAACTCCGTCTTTGTAAACAAGACAGTGATAGTACCGACTTATGGAATCCAGCAGGATAGCACCGCTCTTCGCATTTACAGAGAAAATCTTCCGGGATACAGAATTGTCGGAATTAACTGCAGCTCGATGATATCTGCGCTCGGAGCAATTCATTGCATAACCAAAGAGATCGGAGTATTCGAACCAATTTTTATTTCTCATCCGAAAATTCCCGATACACAGAATACGTCATCACCTTATCAGACAAGCGCATACATAAAGACAAGATCCGGTGTTGCAAGTGCTAAACTTTATTGGAGGATAGATACAACTCATGCGTATAACGAAGTCAGCATGACGCAATCACAGGATACATTCAGAGCTTCAATTCCACCGCAGCAGCTTGGAACTTATGTCTATTACTATGTATCGGCAACTTCCAACTCGGGAAGAACAGTTGCCAAGCCGCTGACTGCACCTGCGGGTTACAGTAAATTTAAAGTTGATGTCCCTTCATCTGTTTCAAATATAACTTCGACGCCGAACAGTTTTGTATTAAATCAAAATTTTCCAAATCCGTTCAATCCGACTACTGTCATAAAATATTCTGTCATGCCTGATGTGAATGGACAAACACCAATTGTAAAACTGACAGTCTATGACAATTTAGGAAAGAAGATTACTGAATTGGTAAACGGAAAGAGGTCAGAGGGAAATTATGAAGTTAAATTCGACGGAGCAAACCTATCAAGTGGAGTCTATTTTTACAAACTTGAAGTAAACGGGATTAGCGACATCAAGAGAATGATGCTGTTGAAATAAAATTTTTTTTTGAGACGAACTCCAAAAGAGAATATCGGTTCACAATTCTCTTTTGAGTGCTTCTCTCTCTATCTCAAGTTGTTTAATTCTTCTTTCAAGATTATCGAGTTCTTCAGGCATAGAATCAATTTCTATTCTTAATTTAGAAGCTGCCTCATCAATCAGATCAATTGCTTTATCGGGAAGGAACCTGTCGGAGATATACCTGTCTGATAATTGTGCCGCAGCGACAATAGCTCCGTCGGTTATTCTTACACCATGATGCACTTCATACTTTTCTTTTAATCCCCGCAGAATTGATATTGTATCTTCGACATCAGGCTGGGCAACGAACACCGGCTGAAATCTTCTTTCAAGCGCAGGATCTTTTTCAATATACTTTCTGTATTCATCAAGCGTAGTTGCGCCTATTGTCCGCAGTTCTCCTCGGGCCAAAGCCGGCTTAAGCATGTTAGATGCATCAACTGATCCTTGTGCTGCTCCTGCTCCTACTACAGTATGCAACTCATCTATGAATAAAATTATTTCACCGTTAGATTCCTGAACCTCTTTCAATACAGCCTTGAGCCTCTCTTCAAACTGACCTCTGAATTGCGCGCCGGCAACGAGCGAGCCCATATCCAATGCAACAATCTGTTTCGTCTTCAGATTTTCCGGAACATCTCCTGAAATAATTCTGTGAGCAAGCCCTTCGGCAATTGCTGTCTTCCCTACTCCCGGCTCGCCTATCAGCACCGGATTGTTTTTTGTTCTTCGGGATAAAACCTGCAATACTCTTCTGATTTCATCTTCCCTTCCAATTACCGGATCAAGCTTTCCTTTCATTGCAAGTTCATTCAGATTTCTTCCATATTTTAAAAGTGACTGATACGTATCTTCCGGATTCTGTCCCGTTACACGGTTTGATCCTCTTACTTCCTTTAATGCTTTGAGAATGTTATTCTTTGTAAGTCCCTGCGATTTGAGAAGTTCTGCTACAGAACTCTTCTTCGTATCAGCAAGTCCGAGAAGTAAATGTTCCGTAGAAACATATTCATCCTTCAAAGTTGACGCTTCCTTGAACGCATTCTCCAGCACTTCATTTGCATCACGTGATAAGGATGCCTGTGATCCGGCTCCGCTCACCTTGGGGAGTTTATTTAGCAGTTCACCTACACGTGTCTGTATCAAATCCTTGTTGACACCAAGTTTCTGAATCATTGAACTAACGATGCCCTCCGGGTCCTGTATCAGAGCAGCAAAAATATGTTCAGGCTCGATTAACTGGTTCGAATAGTTCGAAGCGATCTCCTGCGCATTCTGAAGCGCTTCCTGTGACTTGATTGTCAGTTTGTTGAAATTTACTGCCATTGGTTATTTGGTTTAAGTTGAATGGTGAATGGTGAATCGTGAATCGGCAGTCGTGAATCGTGAGTCGGCAATCGTGAATCGTGAGTCGGCAGTCGTGAGTCGGCAATCGTGAATCGTGAATCGTGAGTCGGCAATCGTGAATCGTGAGTCGGCAATCGGCAGTCGTGAGTCGTGAATCGGCAATCGTGAGTCGTGAATCGGCAATCGTGAGTCGTGAATCGGCAATCGTGAATGTCATTTTACAGAACTAATAAGTTTTGAAAGCATTGAAAACAATCTAATCATCTTCGATTTAATATATTCAATTTGAATTTCATGCAAGTAATTTAGACTAAGTGCAATTTCGACTTGTGTATCCAACTCGACGCATGAAGATCTTGCAATTACATAAAATCGCCTTCTATCTTTTGCTGAACTTCTTGAACTGCCTTCTGCAATATTTGAAGCTATTGAAATCACCGCCCGCCGCATCTGACTATTCAAGAGAAAGCGTTCATTAATCGGTAATGAATCAGTCAATCTGTAAATGTCCGAAACAAACTCAATACTAAGCTTCCATACATCAAGCTTCTTGTGACTTAAACTAAGCATAATTTCCTCCTTGCTGTTATCATAAATTCAAATAAATATTATCAATTGCTGAACAAATTTCCATTCATTCACGATTCCCGATTCACGATTCCCGAACTCACGACTCACGATTCACGACTCAACGACTCACGACTCACGATTCACGACTCACGATTCACGACTCACGATTCACGATTCCCGATTCACCAATTCACCGATTGACCTTACAACTTCCAAACCTATTTACTAATTTTATCCCCAATGAGTAAAGCATCGCTGATCATTTCTGTTTACGACAAGTCTGCGGAACTTGAATTGATATTTCATGCTCTTTCTATACAGACATTTAAAGATTTTGAAGTCATCGTAGCAGAAGACGGAATAAATGAGAGCATCAGCGCAGTCGTAAATAAATGGAATGAGAATAATATTTTCCGAATTACACATCTGACACAACCGGATAAAGGATTCAGAAAGAACAAAATTCTGAATGAAGCCATACGAAAGTCAAATACTGATTATCTTATTTTCATTGATGGCGACTGCATACCTCACAGCAGTTTTATCAAAACGCATTTTGAGAACAAAGCAGAAAATACTGTTCTCTGCGGGAGAAGAGTCAATCTTACAAATAAGCTTTCATCCGGAATGAATGCAGATAAGATTCTGAATAAAGAATATGAAAAGATTAAACTGACTGATATTATTTTTTCATCGCTTAACAGAGGCGATAACGATTCCAATTTTAACATTGAAGAAGCTTTCATATATAGAAATGAATCCTTAAGGAAGATTCTCACAAACAAGGATGAACACATACTGGGATGTAACTTTTCAATTCATAAGACATTGCTTCAAGGAATAAACGGATTCGATGAGAATTATATCGGACCCGGACTTGGTGAGGATTCCGACATTGAATTCAGACTAAGACTCACCGGGACTAAGTTTAAATCCGTGCGGAATCTTGCCGTTGTATATCATCTATATCATGGGAAAACCATTGAGTCCACAAGTAACATGAACTATTTCAAGGAGATGATGCAGAAAAAAAATCCTGTATGTGAAAACGGTCTTGATAAAATTATTTTGGAAACTACATCTCGCGAGAAATAAAATTACTGTTGCTTGAATAACATTTCAGCGGTATTGATTTGTCGGAATGAAGAGAAGAACATTGAAGAATGTCTTCGAAGCGTTTCATGGTGCAATGAAATTATCGTAGTTGATAGTTTCAGCACTGACGAAACAGTCAAGATCGCAAGAGCTTTTACTGATAAGATTTATGAGAATGAATGGAAGGGATTTGCGGAGCAGAAGAGATTCGCAATTTCAAAAGTAAATTGCGAATGGGTATTCTCAATTGACGCGGATGAAAGATGTACAGCAGAGCTGGCAAAGGAAATTGCAGATATACTCCGAGAAGCAAATGTTAGTTACAACGGTTTCAAAATTCCCCGGAAAAGTTTTTTTCTGAACAGATGGATAAAGCACGGCGGGTGGTATCCTAATTATCAGCTAAGACTATTCCGAAAGAATTCGGCAACGCTGTCAGACCGTCTCGTTCATGAATCATTTCTTGTTGATGGCAATATCCCGAAACTGAAAAGCGACCTGCTCCATTATACCGTAACATCAGTCAGCGCATACATATCAAAGATCAACACATACTCGGATCTATCTGCAAGAGAAAAATTCAAGAAGAGAAAGATGGGTTATGTAAGCCTCCTATTGATACCTGCTGTTGCATTCATCCGGCAATATATTTTCAAAGGTAACATACTCGATGGAATCGGCGGATTGATGGTCTCGAGATTCCACATGATTACAAAGACATTTAACAGTATGAAGATCTGGGAAATTCAAAACAGCACAGACAATCAGCCCAAATGAAACTTTACAAAAGAATTTTTAAATATGTAAAACCTTACTGGAAGCAGCTTGCACTTTCAAATTTATTTACGCTGCTGGTTGTAATTTTCGGACTGCTGTCGGTAATGATGCTGTTTCCGTTCATAGATCTCTTGTTTAACAATTCTTCTCCAGCACCTGCATCAAACGTAACTTCAATTTTCGATCTGAAGAATCTTATCACTTCCTACTTCGCCGGCGTTGTTTCACAGTATGACAAGCTTGACGTTCTCAAGTATCTGTGCCTGCTGATTCTCACAACATTCTTTCTGAAGAATCTTTTTTCATATCTTCAGACATACTTTATGGCGGCAGTTGAACAAGGTATATTGAAGGATTTGAGATTTGATCTTTACAGGCACTACCTTGAATTGCCTCTTAGTTTCTTCTCCGATGAGCGGAAAGGAAATCTGATATCGCGAATAATAAATGATGTTCAGATTGTAAAGGATTCGCTTATCGCGGTAGTAAATAGTTTGTTCCGCGATCCGCCTTCAATCATAGGTTACTCGGTTGTGCTTTTTCTTTTCAACTGGAAGCTGACTCTAATAATATTTCTGCTCTCGCCGCTCACTGCATTTCTGTTAAGCAAGATTGGGAATTCACTCAAGCGCAGCAGCATCAGATCACAGGAAAAGGTGTCGGACATTACATCGGCGCTTGACGAAACACTCGGTGCAATGCGGGTAGTAAAAGCTTTTGGAATGGAAGAATACGAGACGAAAAAGTTTGCGCAGGAGAACAATTTGTTTGCCCGCCTTCAGACAAAACTTGTCCGCAAGAGAGCTCTTGGCTCCCCTATTTCCGAATTCATCGGAGTCATTACAATTGTAATAATACTTTTCTTCTTTGGAAGCGAGATCATTAAAGGCAGCAGCGAGATGACACCCGGGGCATTCATATTTTATCTCGCCGTTTTTTTTCAAATGATGCCGTCGCTGAAATTGTTCGGGCAAATGTTCAACAGCTACAAAGAAGGACTGGCTGCAGCAGAGCGAGTTTTCAAATTGATAGATACAAAGTCAGGTATCGTTGATGCGCCGGATGCAAAGATAATAACTTCATTTGAAAACAGCATCGAGTTTCGCAGCGGATATTTTTCTTATAACACAGGGGAAAACGTTTTAAGAGATATTAATCTTAAAATAAATAAAGGCAGTATCGTTGCCATTGTCGGACCGAGCGGCGCAGGTAAATCAACTCTCGTAGATATGATACCGAGGTTTTACGATCTGACTGAAGGAAAGCTTACATTTGATGGAACCGATGTCAGGAATATCAAAATCAGTTCTCTGCGGAGTCAGATGGGAATCGTAACGCAGGAGACTATATTGTTTAATGATACAATCCTGAATAACATTGCATACGGAGTGGCTGATACTCCCCTTGATAAAATTATCGCAGCATCCAAAGCTGCCAATGCACACGACTTTATTTCAAAAATGGAAAGCGGCTACGATACAGTCATCGGAGATCGCGGAGTAAAATTATCCGGCGGTGAACGACAGCGCCTTGCGATTGCAAGGGCTCTCCTTAAGAATCCGCCTATACTTATCCTTGACGAAGCTACTTCTTCGCTTGATACCGAATCCGAAATTCTTGTTCAGAATGCTATTGTAAAACTTATGGAAGGAAGAACTTCGATAGTCATCGCGCACAGATTATCAACAATCCGCAGCGCCGATGTAATAGTTGTAGTTGACAAGGGACAGATAGTTGAATCAGGAACACATGATCAGTTGTTAATCACAAGCGGGCTCTATAAAAAATTATACGACCTGCAGTTCAGACATCAGGAAGCAGGACTCGGACCGGATTAGATTATATTTTGTGAAAATGAAAATTGCTTCTGATATTAACTTTGGCTCAAAGTAAATTCAGAGTTTTACATTTTTTCCAATTCGAATTACAATGAAAATTTCCGGACTAACGATAATCAGAAAAGGAATTTATTACGGGTACCCTTTTAAAGAGGCAATACTTTCGATTCTTCCGTTGTGTGATGAAATGATTGTAAATGTGGGAACAAGTGATGATAGTACTCTTGATGAAGTGAAAGGTATAAATGATTCAAAGATAAAAATATTCGAGAGTGAATGGGACATGAGCCTCAAGGGAGGTAAAGTTTTATCGGTTGAAACCAATAAGGCGCTTGAGCGATGTTCAGGTGACTGGTGCTTCTACATTCAGAGCGATGAAGTGCTTCATGAGAAATATTACGACATCGTTTCCGCCTCTGCGAAAAAATGTTTGCACAAGAAGAGCGTTGAAGGTCTTCGCTTCCGGTACAGGCATTTTTACGGAAGTTATGATTATGTTCAGGACAATTACAGAAAGTGGTATATTAAAGAATCGAGAATCGTACGCAAAAGCGATAATATAGTCTCATGGGGAGATGCGCTTGATTTCAGGCACAGAGACGGCAGCAAAATCAATGCGGCAGACATAGATGCGGAAATTTATCACTACGGCTGGGTAAGACCTCCTGAAACTCTTTTGAAGAAGCGTTCCGATTTTGAATTGCTCTATACTGAAGGTAAGACAGCGGAAAACAAAATCAAGGAATTCAGGAATTATGACGATCTGGGTAACCTCAAAAAATTTGAAGGCACCCACCCTTCAGTTATGAATGAAAGAATCAGCAGCAGCAATTGGAATTTCGAACCGCATCTTGAATTACAGAAACCGGATTGGGTCAGAAAAATTTATATCTTCCTCGACCCGGTTCTAAAGCGCATTAACAAAGGCTGATATATCCGTGTACATTTCTTAAAGTTTTTGACTGTCGCAGTTTATTCTCATGAAAAATCAAAAGGCACCTTCGATAATTGACAATGCAATTCTGATACTACTCACGATACAGATTGCCTCTGTCAGCGTCTCCATTGCTGTATCCTCCATTGCGTTTGGAATCTGGATAGGACTGTGGCTTATTCAGTTAATCGCAAACAGAAAAATTACTTTTTCGACCGCTACGGTTCCGGAATTGAAAGCGGTAACTTTATTCGTTGTTCTCTATGCCAGCTTCGAAATTGTCTCAAGATTCTTTGCAATTTATCCCGAGGGTGCCTTCAATAATCTCAAAAGGCTTTTGCTGTTTCTCATTTTCTATGTATCCGTAATTAAGATTCCTTCCGTGGAAATTCTCACTAAGATTATTTTCGCTAACCTGATCGCTGTTTCAGTTGTATCGGTTTTCGAACTGGCAAACTATCTGATGCGATTCAACGAACTCATATCCAGAATGCCGTTTTCCGAAATACGCATTGATTACTTCAGCTATCCGCTGACCTCTGCAGAGATCAAGCTTATGACTTTGTTCTCGGTATTTCCTCTGCTCTTTCTGAAAGAGACATTAATTGTATCGAAAAAATTTCTGATTGCTGCCGTTGTACCTGTTTTCGTTTCAATGTTTCTGACACAGTCAAGAAATGTCTTCCTCGCATGTGCAATTTGTTTTATGATTTATGGAATAGCCATAAACAGAAAATTCCTTATTGTCTTCATAATTGCTGTCATTCTGTCATGGATATTTCTTCCGCAGGAAATTCTCGGCAGGTTCCAGAGCATCATTGACCTTAAACATCCGAGTAATGAATCAAGACTCAACATGTGGAAGACAGGCTGGGAAATGTTTGCAGACCATCCTTTTACCGGCGTTGCCGATTCGCATATAAAGGAAATTTATGAGACATACAGAACTCCTCTCACGCAGGGAGAAGGTGTTCATCTTCATAATAATTTCATAATGATACTTGCAACGACCGGAATATTCGGATTTCTTTCATTCATCGGATTGTTCTTGTCGCTATTCTTAAGTCAGATAAAATTTTTCCTGCGGGAAGTCAATCCGGTTAATAAAATGCTAATCTTCGGAAGCATTCTTGTAGTGATTGCGTTCAACATTGCGGGGATATTTGAATGGACATTCGGAGATCATGAAGTAGCGACAGTATTTTTTTTCCTCGTTGCAATTCCGTTTGTCATCCGTGGACATTCCATCGTCACTTCCGGTAGTCAAATGCCCCAGTAAAACTGCAATTGAGTTTACATTTTGTCAAATATGGCGTTGAGAATCTGTCTTCGAAAATTTATATTGCATAAAAAAATACGTTTGGAAATTCGCATTGAGCTCGAATTATAAAAGCAATAAAGTATCTCTGATTTAAAAATTAAATTAAACAAAACAAATACAGATGGATGACAATAAGAGCAAACAGATGTTCATATCTCTTGTTTATACATTCCAGATGCAGGCTATGATGCAGCTCGGAAAGATTATGAATCCCGTTACAAATAAAGTTGAAACTGAACTCGAGGGCGCGCAGGTTACAATTGACATGCTTGATATGCTTAAGGCAAAGTCGAAAGGAAATCTTAGTGACGATGAATCGAAATTCATTGACCAAGTCATTGCAGATCTTAAATTGAATTTCGTCGAAGAGAAAAATCAATTGGGGAAGTCACCCGATTCAAAAGAAGAACCGGCAACAAATGCCGACGAGAAGCCTTCAGATAATAATTCAAATCCGGCTAAAGACTAATTCCTCCAATGAAGCATAACAAAGGAAATGACATTACGCTCGGCATATTCGGTAATACTTCAAAGGAGGAAGTATCCAGACTTTTCGGAGAGATTGTTTCCTTTTTGCTTGCAACGGAAATCAACTTCCTTATAGATCATTCATTGGCAAAATCGGAAGGCTATAAAGACAACAGGCATGTTGCTGCTCCCAATACAATTCTTAAAAAAGTTGATTACATCCTTTCTCTGGGAGGAGACGGCACTTTTCTCAACACGGCAAGAATCGTCGGAAACAAGTTGATTCCGATTCTTGGTATCAATCTCGGAAGGCTTGGATTCTTCTCGGGTATCGGACCGCATGAAATAAAGGAGTTCATTCCCAATCTTGCTGCTAATAAATTCAAGGTCGTCGAACAGGTCATTATAGAGGCAAAGGTCTCTGAAACAAAAATCATGCATGGAATTAACGATATAGTCATTGACAAGTTTGATTCAATCAAGATGATAGAACTGGAAATTTTTTATAACAATGAAAGGGTTGTCAAACTTGTTTCGGACGGAATTATTATCTCAACTCCTGCCGGCTCTACGGGTTACTCATTATCCTGCAATGGTCCGATTGTAAATCCGAAGAGCAAAGTTTTTGTGATCACTCCCATCTCGCCTCACACATTAAACATCAGACCTATCATAGTTCCCGATGAGGGCATGCTTAAAGTAAAGATTTTAAAAGAAGGCAAAGCAAGGATCTCCGCAGACGGACAAGTGACAATCAGTCAAAGTACTCCCAACGAAGTTATACTTTGTAAAGCAGATTACTCAATACGTGTGATTAAGAAAAACAGCTACACATATTTTGATACGCTTAAGAAAAAACTTTTCTGGGGAGAAGACAAGAGACACGGAAACAAGAATTAAAATGCCTTACCGTCTGCCGCAGGAGGCCTTGTCTTTCCTATGAATCCGATAAGAACAAGAATTGTGATTACATAAGGAAGCATTTGAATTAATTGTGATGGCACATTCGTTCCTGAAATCTGCAACGCAATTTCAAGAGCTTCAAAAGCAGAAAACAGGAGGCACGCAAAGAAAACATTGACAGGATTCCATTTGCCAATTATCATTGCCGCAAGCGCAATGTAACCTCTTCCAGCAATCATCCCTTCGGAATAACTGTTTTGATTTGAAGCGAGCCAGATCCCCGCGAGCGCACTTAAGAATCCGCTGATCATAACTCCATACATCTTATACTTTCTTACTTCGACACCAAGTGAATCCGCCGCCCATGGATTCTCTCCTACAGACCTTAATCGCAATCCAAATTTGGTTTTGAAAAAAATAAACGATGAAATGAAAATCAGCGCGAAGCAAAAAATGCTTATGTAATCCGAAAATATCGTGTCGAGAAACGGAATTGACTTAAAGAGAGTCATCTCCGGAAGTCCTTCAATCCGATCTGTGTTGCTGGAACTTTTGAATATCAGCACCAGCAAAAATTTTGTAATGCCGGCAATCAGAAGATTAAAACCCACTCCCGTTACGATTTGGTCAATCTTCAGTTTAACCGTGAACAATGAAAAGAGAAAGCTGAAGATCAAATTCACAATGATTGAAAGAATCAAACCCGCAACCAGGCTTCCCGTGCCAATAGTGAATGCAGCAAAGCTGAATGCGGAAAGGTTCATAAATCCTTCTATCGAAATATTGATAACACCCCCGCGCTCGGAATATGTTGCCGCAGATGCGCCGAGATAAAACGGAGTTGTCAGGCGCAATACTTGTGCTAGAAATGCAAATGATAATATTGAAGTAGCTACTTCCAAAAAATAATTTTCTGAATTTATATCCGACTTTTGTTAAACAAACCTGTCTCTTGCTGCTCTCGCAAAGTAAGCACTCACGATTTTGTCCGTTGAAAGTATTGCAAGAATAATAATACCCTGAACGACAAGCATGATTTCTTTAGGAACCTCCTGATTGACAGACAATCCGCCGTAATCCAGTATTGCAAATAGTATTGATGAAAAAATTATACCAATGGGATTATTCTTTGCGAGCAATGTTACGGCAATAGCCGTAAAGCCGATATTGTTTGAGAAACCGGCTTCGTAAAATCCTTTATAACCGAAAATATAGTTCATTCCGGCAAGCGATGTTATGCCTGCGCCTATAAAGAATGAAATCAAAATTACCTTATTAACCCTAATGCCAATATATTTTGATGCAACTTCATTAAAGCCTGCTGCACGAAGTTTATACCCGTAAGTTGTTTTGTAAATAAAAAAATATGTAACCGCAGCAGTCATCAGAGCAATTACAAATGAAGCGTTCAGCGCTGAACCCTGAAAGAAAGGAATGAAGTCCGAAAACCTGAACAGCATGTAGCCATCAGGAATCTTCTCTGTATGCATGGTAGCCTTCACCGCGAACAAATCAACGAGGAAAAAATTTATAAGAGCAATAATAATGAAGTTGAACATAATCGTAGTAATGACTTCGCTCACATCTTTCTTTATTTTTATGTAAGCCGGTATTAATCCGAAAACTCCGCTTACCAAAAACCCTGCAATGATGCTGACAACTATTGCCAAAGGAGCGGGAAGAGCCTCGAGTTTTATCACCGCAATCGCAGTTACGAACGAGCCTGCATTAAGCTGTCCTTCAGCTCCTATATTGAACAATGACGCGTGGAAACATATTGCCAGACCACATCCGCAGATGATGAGCGGTGTTGCTTTGAACAAGGTTTGTCCTATTCCATATCCGCTTGTGAAGACTTCAGTCAGTACCGTCCCATAGATTGCAATTGGATTCTTTCCTATGGAAACCAACAGAGCAGTAACAATCAACATTGTAACCAGCAATGATGCCGATATCGAAATTACATTTTGTCTGCTCTTCTTCAATCAGTAAGCCCCATCATCAATTTACCAATCTTGTCATACAAATTTTTGTTCATCTCAATGTCCATTTCTTTATGCTTTTCAGTTTTCTGCGCCAGTGCTATTTCATCGTATTCAAAAGTTTTTATTATTCTGCCTCTGAAAATTACGCACAATCTGTCAGACAGACTAATCAGTTCATCCAGGTCAGAAGAGATAAGCAGTATGGCTTTTCCCTTATTCCTTTGCTCAATAATTTTTGAATGAATGAATGCAGTTGCATTGATATCAACTCCTCTGGTTGGATGTGAAAATATGATGACGGGATTGTCCTGCCGCAGCTCACGAGCTATAATCACTTTCTGCTGATTACCTCCCGAAAGCTGTGAGAGCGTCGAATCTATTTCAGGAAGTCTTACATCGAAATCACTTATTATGGATTCTGCTAAGTTCTTTAAAGTATTATTGGTTACTACCTGATTCTTCTTATTTTTAATAGCAATGTTTTCTCCAATCGAAAATTCACGGATCATACCTTTCTTTATCCTGTCATCAGGAACATTTCCTGCAGTGTCAAATTTTCTGCTGATCTTGCCGCTTGAACTCTTTTCAAGTCCTGCAATAATGTCCGCTACTTCTGTCTGCCCGTTACCTTCCACACCGCATACACCAAGTATTTCCCCCGATCTCAATTCAAGATCAATTCCGTTTAAAATATCAACTCCGTTCTTACGCAAAGTAACATTGCTCATTACAAGCATTTCTTCCCTTGATTTGACTTCTCCCTTCGTCTCTGTTTCCACTGCGTCTTTTTCACCAACAATTGCATTGCTCAACTTCTCAATGTCAAGATTTCCTTTACTGTTATCTTGCTCAAGGACAAGCTTACCATTTCGAAGCACCGAGACTGTATCGGAAATTTGTTTTACCTCATTTAACTTATGTGTAATCAATATTACGGTTTTTCCGGAATCCTTGAATGCTTTTATGATTTTGAAAAATTCATTTACCTCAATAGGAGACAGAACTGCCGTAGGCTCATCGAATATCAAAATGTCTGAATCCCTGAACAGCAATTTGAGTATCTCGGTCTTTTGCTGCTGACCAATGCTGATTTGCGATACTTTCTTTTTTAGATCCAGATTTAGATTGAATTTATCTATGAGTTCATTGAGCAGTCTCTCCGTCTTTCTGAAATCAAGACTCAACCCACGTGTCAGTTCACTGCCAAGTATGACATTTTCCAATACAGTAAAATCGTCTACAAGCATGAAATGCTGGTGCACCATTCCGATTCGCATGGCAATGGCATCATGGGGAGACTGAAAGTTTACCTGTTCACCTCTGATTTTCAATGTTCCCGAATCCGGCTTATAAATTCCAAACAATATTTTCATCAACGTGGACTTACCTGCTCCGTTTTCTCCAAGTATGCAATGAACCGAATTATCCTCTATTGAAAGGGTGATGTCATCATTTGCCGGCAGGTTACCGAATCGTTTGGATATGTTAACAAATTCGACAGCTTTCATTTTTCAGAATTTATGATTCTGCAAAATAAAGCATTAATATTTTATTTTGAAATGTAAATTGAAGATTTAAGAATCAGAGTAAATCAGAGTAAATCTATAGTACATCAGTCTAAGGGCGGGGCAAATTAGCGCGACAGGTTCGTGTGATGAAATTCAAGCAAGAAAGCAATTGAACATTGCATCGCTGTTGGTCAAAACCGTTTGAAACGGTTTTGACGGGACGATACACCAATCTCATCGTCTAAACTTAGGAATAATCTAATATCCCATATCATTGCTGTCATCATCACGGTTCTTGGTATCGTCTCCCTTCTTGTTTTTCTTCTTGCCTTTATCCGGAGTTCCGAATTTATAATTCAGATTCAATAGTATGCTTCTGGAATCCCTCCTTCGAGTACCGCTTTCGACAAAGTCAACATCGTTTACGTTGTAACTCATCTTTGATGTATTCAACAAATCTCCGCCTCGAAGAGTTATGGTCAGATTGTCATCAAAAAAATCTTTCTTTAGTGCAACGTCAAGAGTATGCATCGGATTAAAAGTCCCCTGTGCACTGACTCGCTTTCCATTGTACATGTACGATACCTGAAGCGCTGTCTCCCAGGGTAGATTCAGACTCGAACTCAATCTGGAACTCCATGAGTATGCAGAGTTTGTTTCACCCTGCGTCAAATTACCCCCCGTAATATCCGTTCTGTAATAGCTTATGGTTCCGATGACGTTTAATGCATTCGACGGCTGCGCACTGAACATCAGTTCTGCTCCGTAAGAGTTTGAAGAATTTGCATTTTCAAATGTAGTCAGTGTCGTTATACTGTCAAGCAGTTTTCTCACTCTCGTAATCTGGTCAGTTGAGCGTCTGAAAAAAATTGAAGGCGTGACTGTACCAATGTTAAGATAGTTAATATAATTGAGTTCAAAAGAATTTGTAAATTCCGGATTCAAATTGGGGTTACCTATACTTAGATTGTATCTGTCGTCGGTTTCCAGGAATGGATTCAGGAAACCCGCTCTGGGTCTGGCAATCCTCTTGCTATAACTTGCTTGCAACTCCTGGGCATCACCAAGCTTTCTTGAAATGCTAATCGAAGGAAAGAACTCAAGATAGCTCTTTGTAAAATTCTGTCCTGTAGTTACAAGATCTCCTTTTGTATCAGTCTGCTCGAGTCGTCCGCCAACCATATAATTAAATCCTGCTTCCTCTGAACTGAAAGCGGCATAAATTCCATTTACCCATTCATCATACTTAAACCTGTTTGTAAGCAAAGCATTGAGAACATACTGATTGGTTGAGTAGTCAAGATAACTGTTAGAGTAGTCATCATCCCATCTTTTCAAAGTTCCTTTATATCCCGTTTCAAATTTTGTTTTCTTACTGAATGGAAGGACATAATCAGTGTTAAACTGATAGCTCTTGTCTTTCTCAATTTCATTTTCAAGGACATTGTTTGGTTCAGGGTTTGTCGGGATGACATACTCATCAAAATAGTTAGTATAGTCGCTGTCAGGATTGGATGAAAATGAAAAGTCTGCGGTCAGTTTATGATCGGGATTATTTTTGAAAGACTGATCAAAACTAAGGTCAACATTGGTTTCATTGCCTGCAGAGTTTTCAAAACTCTTTCTATAGGAATCGCTGATTATTGCACCAGCGTTGGATTCGATTGACTGTATTGTCTGATTATTTTTTCCTGTGCCATCTCTGTAGCTTACGTTTATCCCGATTTTTGAGAATCTGCTTATGCTGTAATCAAGTCCTCCTTTGACGTTATGAGATTCTCTCCTTCTCAATCCCGAACCATCCTGATTCAAAGTATTGTCACCGCTTTGTGAAAAAGAAATTCTCTCGCTGGATCTGTCTCCGAGAAAATCAAATTTGTTGTAATTGTAACTACCCGTTAAATTCAAATCATTCTTTCTGTAATTTAAATTCAAACCGCCGGAATACTTGTCTGTTGTTCCTGCGTTGACCGATAAAGATCCGTTGTATCCGAAATCTTTCTTCTTTTTTAAAATGATGTTAATGATTCCCGAACTGCCTTCCGCGTCAAACTTAATTGAAGGATTTGTTATGAGTTCTACCTTGTCAATCTCATCGGCATTAAGCTGTTCAAGAATATTGGTTCTATTCGCACCCTCGAGTCCAAATGGTTTTCCGTCAATCATTATCTTAACGCCTTCGCTTCCTCTGACACTTACATTTCCGTCTATATCAACCGTTACCCCGGGCACATTCTTCAGCACATCAAGCGCATTTGCTCCTTTAAGAGTCAAGTCCTGACCGACATTAAGAACTCTTCGGTCACTCTTGAACTCAATTGTACTCTTCTCCCCGTGCACATCAATCTCTTCTGTAGAAGTTGAACTTGTACCAAGAAATATTTTACCGAGCTTTACAGAACTGTTCTGCGCTGACAGATTCACTCCGGCTATAACCTTCGTATTATAACCTATATATGTAATCTCAATCTTATACTGACCGTAAGGGACATTTGAGATGATAAAACTTCCGTCATCTCCGGCACTGGCTCCGGTTACAACTTTGCTGTCGGACACGTTCAAAACAGAAACGGAGGCGCCTGATAGCGGAGAATTATTCGCCGAATCAAGCGCCGTACCTTCTATCGTTCCCGAGGGTTGTGAATAGGAAATGTGGGTAATGAAGATGATGAATATGATACAAAAAAACGATTTCAACTTTCGTTTCACTTTTATTGTTTGACAACCTGGTGACGATACAAGTTTAATATATGCACAATCTTTCACTGTCAATCTTTTTCATGCTATGGTCTTATCAAGCTCACAAAATTATTAGAATTATTGAATGCTATTACTATGTCGCTCAAGTCAACTGAACTATCGCCGTTGAAATCTGAATCAACATATCCGGATGTGAAAACGGCTGCATCGTTAAATGCCTCAACAATATCGGTCAGGTCAATCGTTCCGTCATGTACTGCATCCCCGCTGTATATACACCATCTCCCGGACTTAAAGATTTGATTGTTTCCATAAGCCATTGATATTGAGACTGTAAAATCAAACGATGTGTTTTGTCCATGTGAAAATGCAACAGTGGAATTGCTCCATGTCTCAAGAGCGTTTCTATGCTTGACCATCATATAATAATTTCCACTTGGCGCATTTGAAAAATCTAAAGTTCCGCTGCCTGCCGAATTCAAATATACTTTGTTTGAATCAACAGATGCATAAGGCGAAACCGGATTTCTCAACTGAATTCTGACAGTATCCTGAACCTGCGATGCTCCGTTCCAGAATCCTTCGATTCCGATTTTGAGATTTAAAGTAATAGGAGGAAGAATTGTGTTACCAACTTTAATTCCGTTTCCAAAACTTGTTACCCAAACTTCATTTGTATTATTTGGATTGTAAAAAATTCTTTCGGGCTGTCTGAAAGGATAACCACTTACTTTGATAAATGCGGGAGATGCAGAATTGATATTGCTGCTGTACCACAATCCATTCACTTCAGTTGTAAGATACATCTCATCCACGTCAACAGGACTGATTGCACAGGATTCAACTCTGTCAAGATTGTTGATCTTTGTCCAGTTCACTCCCCTGTTTGTTGTCTTATACAATCCTCCAAGACCGTTTGGTGGTCCGCCCCATCCGCTGAAGACGCATGCGTACCATGTGTTTTGTGAAGTATCATTTGGATCAATTATTACATCCTTAGTCCAATAAAGCATTCCGGAGTGTGAGCGGTCTATCCAGTTTGTTCCGGAATTTGTGCTTACAAAAATTCCCGAACTTGATGTGAATGCACCGGAAGTATTTCTTCTTCCAGAATATGAACAAAGAAGAGTTCCGTCTTTAAGTACTCTGACATTAAACGGATGACCTTCTGTCCTGGGAGGATTTGAAAGCTTCGTCCATGTAGAAGCATTACCGTTCTGGATATTGCTTGAAACAAATATTCCTCCCTGTGTGCTGTGTATCACGCTTGCATACATTCTGTTGGAGTTATTCGGATCGAGCGCAAGATAAATGACAGGATGAGCAAAGTCATGCAACTGCTGCCATGCCTGACCCTTGTTCGTTGAAAACAAAATCTTCCCTGTCCCTCCGTCAATTCTTGCGTCAGTGAGATATGTGCTTTGATACATATCATGAACCGAAGAAACTGCTCCATATAAATTTCCGTTCGATGAATGCCTGATGCAATGATACATTGTGTTGAATGTGTTTCCTGTATAATTAAATGACCATGAGATGCCCGCATCCGTCGAGCGGGTTCCTTTGATATCTGAATAACCTCCGAAGATGTTGTTCGAATCACTCCACGAGAGCCACCAGCAGCTTGTGTTTTCAAGTCCTATCCCGCTATAATACTTGCCGGGTGTTATCATTGTATTCAACGGATTCTGGTCGGAAGAATTCAGATATGACTGCTTCCACGTGACCCCTCCGTTTGTTGTGAGGTGAGGAAAGCCAAGATCAGTTATCATTACCTTATTGGGATCAACCGGCGAGCAGTCAAATCCAAGTGCATACTCACCATAAGACCACCCCCTGTCACCTCCATCACCACTCCATCCTGTGAAAATATTCTGGTTATTATTGGTAAGAAAAATACTGTTCCAGTTATCTCCGCCATTTGTCGTTTTATAGACTATTGGTTCACCGGAAGTATTGCCTCCTGCAACATACGCAATGCTGGTATTATTCTTTGACATTGCAGCAAAAAATGGATGATCATCAACTGCGATGCCCGATATTTTCAAAGCCCACGATGCTTGTCCCCAATCAATCGAGTAAACATTTTTATATCCATAATGATCAGCCCCGGTTACTCCGGGGTAAACATCCCCGCTGCCAAGGGTAACACAAATAAATTTTGTCACGCCACCGTTCTTGGCTCCTGCCATAGAAACAATTGCCTCTGTTCCCGGGATACCCGTTACAGATGACATAGTAAAACTAGCGCCGCCATTTGTTGAGACTAATACGCCGTTATCAAGTCCTGCATAAATTACATTGTTGTCAAAGAAGACTCCTGCGACATAACATCCTCCTGGGTTGGTATATTTTTGAGTGAACGAACTTCCTCCGTTGGATGAGAAATATAATGTTGTATAATCGGATATCATGATCCTATTGGAATTGTTGATATCACAATTAAGGCTGTAAGTTTCACCGGAGGTAGGATCAACAGACAGCGGTGACCAGTTAATACCTCCATTTGTGGTTTTGAAAGGAGTCATCAGGTCATTTTCAAAATTGATGCAATACATGACTTGAGGATTGTTTGTGAACTGCATCTTTGCGCCGTTGTTTCCGGTCATTTCATCGAAGTGAACATTATTCCATGACTCACCCAATGTTGTGGATTTGAATAGTTCGCTCATGTCGCATGCAATATAAATCTCTGAAGGGTCATGCGGACTAAAACTCGGAGAGAAGAGTGCTCCGCCTCCGCCCGGTCCGCGTGATGACCATTGCTGAATCTGCGTGGAGCCTGTATCGGGAACAGAAGATAAAAGGAGCAGGAAAAAAATTAAAACAGACTTTGGGGATTTAACAAAAATGAATGTCTTCATTATCTTAAAAATTAAGTTTAGAAATTTTTTGTTGAATCCATCAGCATATTAGGAAATTTGTGTTCGAGTTAAAAGTTGAAAAGGGATTTGCGATACTTTGACAGGACAAAAATTAAATTTACACAATTACGGTAATGCAGGGGATTTACGGGGAAAGCAAATACACAATCAATCCGGAAACGATCAATATGATGACCGCGATAATGACAACGACAACTGCAACACGGTTTCCTCTCCCAATGACCTGCGACATTTTTACCGATCCCGGACTGATTCCGAGAAGAAGTCTTTCAGCTTGAATCTTATCTCTTCCGAAAACTTTGATATCATATTGAAGAATTCCTTCACCTTGAGATTGCTCACCTGCGAAATATCTGATGTTATTCTTGTCCAGTATCGCTTTCGCGGTTTGAAAGAGGTCGCTGCCCGGGGATGTGAAAACTGAATATAATTTTGCATCACTGATTTCCATAGAAGTTAGATTAAAGGTTTTTCATTCAGCTAAAAGATTTTATTTTTGTATTTGGAATTCTCTCTATCCAAATTTGCCCGTAATATATTCCTCCGTAAGTTTCACTTTTGGATTTGTGAACATTCTTCTTGTCCTGGAAAACTCGATGAGGTTACCCATAAAAAAGAATGCAGTCTGATCGCTTACTCGCGCAGCCTGCTGCATGTTATGAGTTACAATGACAATTGTATATTCTGCTTTTAGATTAAATATCAGTTCTTCAACCTTAGAAGTAGAAATAGGGTCAAGAGCGCTCGTCGGTTCATCCATCAAAATAATTTCAGGATTGACTGCAATCGTTCTTGCAATGCATAGTCGCTGCTGCTGCCCACCGGAGAGACTGACTGCAGGACTTTTTAATCTGTCTTTTACTTCATCCCAAAGACCCGAGTGCTTCAGATTTTTTTCGACAACTTCATCGAGAAATGATTTCTTGTTAATTCCGTTTAGCTTTAACCCCGCAACGACATTGTCATAAATAGACATTGTAGGAAACGGGTTGGGTTTCTGAAAAACCATACCCACTTTTTTTCTTATTTCAACAGCATTGTAATGGGAAATGTCGTCACCGTTAATGAGTATTTCTCCGACGACTTTCGACTTTGGAGTCATTTCATGCATGAGATTAATTGATCTCAAGAATGTTGATTTGCCGCACCCCGAAGGTCCAATTATCGCAGTAACTCTTTTCCTCCGCAGTTTTAGATTAATATCTTTTATCGCGGGTCTCTCATCGAAGTAAACAAACAGCTCCCTTGTCTCAATTGCCGTCTTAGATTCCTTCTCATCTTTCTCGTCTTTTTCATCCTTCTCATCGCCGGCATCAGCTTCGATTTCGGATATTGTCTGCTCTTCTGTCATCATGATTCAAGTTTATTTCTTGTTGCAAATCTTACAATGAAATTAATTATGAACACCAGAAAAATGAGAACGAACGCGCCTGCCCATGCCTGTCTGTGCCAGTCTTCATAAGGCGAAATTGCATAAACAAAAATTTGCAAAGGCAATGCTGCCATGGGCTGATCAATTTCTGTTTGCCAGAATGAATTCCCGAATGATGTAAATAGCAGCGGTGCTGTCTCTCCTGCAGCGCGTGCTATGGCAAGCAATACTCCGGTGATTATTCCCGTAGATGCCGTTCTCATTACAACCCGAAGCGTCGTCTTCCATCGTGTAACTCCGAGTGCAAGCGATGCTTCACGCAGCGATTGCGGAACAAGTCTAAGCATTTCTTCTGTAATCTTTGTGACCGTTGGTATCATTAATATGGCAAGCGCAAATCCACCGGCAATTGCAGAGAATCGCTGCATCGGTATGACAATGACTCCGTATGCAAATATTCCGATTACGATTGAAGGCACGCCGCTTAAAACATCGGTTGAAAATTTTATCACGGCTGAAACTATGTTCTTTGAATATTCAGAGATGTAGACCCCCGCAAAAATTCCGAGTGGAATTCCAATCGCACCTCCGATGAAAAGTATTATTATGCTCCCGACAATTGCATTAGCCATTCCTCCTCCCGGTTCTCCGACAGGCAGGGGAAGGTGTGTAAAAAAATCCGCATTCAATGCGGACAAGCCTGACTTGGTCGTGTAAAAGAAAATATACAACAACGGAAGTATTGTCACAACGCCTGCAAGTCCGCATAGAAAAATCATTATGGAATTTATGATCTTCCTTCTGCGAAGATTTTTGGGCCGTTTCAAAATTGAAGTGTCTTTCATTTATGCTTTCCTTGTCATGCCATATATTAAAAGTCTGGCAAGTGTATTGACAATAAATGTAACTCCAAAAAGTATAAAACCAATTTCAATGAGTGAACTGATATGAAGATTCCCGGAGGCTTCTGCAAATTCATTTGCAATAACCGAAGCCATTGAATAAGCGGGTTCAAAGAGCGATGCCTTGATTTGTGCTTTGTTCCCGATAACCATTGTCACTGCCATTGTTTCACCCAGAGCTCTGCCTAAACCCAGAACAGCTCCGCCGAGAATGCCGCTTCTTGCATTAAGCAAAGCCATCTTAATAGCTTCCCATCTCGTAGCGCCGAGAGCATAAGCAGCTTCTCTTTGCGAAACCGGAATTGCCTTTAACACGTCACGAGTAATCGCGGAAATTATTGGAGTTATCATTATAGAAAGTATAATCGAAGCTGTAAGCAGACCTGTGCCGTACATTGCTCCGTTAAAGAACGGGAGAAATCCAAAAACCGATTCGAGTAATGGCTGTACACTGCTTCTCATATAAGGAGCAAGAACATAAATTCCCCAGAATCCGTAAATGATGCTCGGTATTGCTGCAAGTATCTCAATCAGAAAACTGACAGGCGACCTCACTGATTTGTGAACTATCTCTGAAAGAAAAACTGCGACTCCGATGCTGACAGGAAGAGAAATAACCAATGCAAGGAATGACGAGACAATGGTCCCATAAATAAACGGCAGCGCTCCGAATTCCTCCTTAACGGGATCCCATTCCGATGAGAATATGAATCCAAATCCGAATCTGCTGCGGCTCTCTTCAGAATCGGTAAACATAATATAAGCAATGTAGAAAACAAGACAGACGACAAGCAAAGCAAAAATCATTGTGAGATTTTCAAATAGTATGTCGCCGATTTTTTTTCTGCTCTTAATAATCTTCATATCGCGGGGATAATAGAATCAATTTCTCTTTGCTAAAAGCTGATTAGATTTACTTTCTCCAAAGCCTTTTCTCTGACTCCGGAAGGAAGCGGAGCATAGCCAAGATCCTTCGCATATTTTCCTCCTTCATTCAATGCCCATTGCAAAAATCCCTTGATAATCTTTCCTCTGAAGGAATCTCTTTGATTTTCATAAATTAGTATGTAAGTATAACTTGAAATCGGATATGAGTCTTTGCCTTTCGCATTCGTAATTGACTGACGGAGATCCGGAGGCATTTCACCGGAAGATTGTTCCGCAGCCATTGTAAGTGATTCGAGACTCGGAGAAATAAATTCGCCTTCGGAATTTTTTACGCTTGCATACTTTAGATTATTCTGAATCGCATAAATAAATTCAACATAGCCTATGGAATATTCAAGCTGCTCTACAAGTCCCGTTACGCCTTCGTTTCCTTTACCTCCCTGACCAACGGGAAATTTTACATCTTTGGCAGAACCTACTCTCGATTTCCATTCAGCATTTACCTTTCCAAGAAAATCTGTAAATACAAATGTTGTTCCACTGCCATCAGTTCTGTATGTAACAATTATGTCTTTATCGGGAAGATTCATTTCCGCATTCTCTCTTTGAATGGCAGGATCATTCCACTTCGTGATGTTGCCCAGATAAATACCGGAGATTGCTTCAGGTGTAAGATTGATGCTCTTATCAATGCCGGGGATGTTGTATGTAATAACTACAGAGCCAATCACTGTCGGAATGTGAATTATTTTATTGCCGTTCTTCGAATCTGCTTTCTGAATTTCTTCATTGCTCATCGGACTATCGGATGCTCCGAAGTCAACTGTGCCTTCGGTAATCTGCCTGATGCCGCCGCCGCTTCCGATTGACTGATAATTTATTTTCGCATCTTTGTTAATCTTTGCATATTCATAAAACCACTTTGAATAAACCGGATAAGGAAATGTAGCTCCGGCACCGTTGATCTGTCCTCCCGGTTTTCTTACACTCAAACTTCGCTTCCCGCCACAGGAAGATGAACACATTAAGAATGCTGCAAGCATGACAATAGCAGCTCTTCCTTTCATAAATGTTTTTTGCGAAAATAGTTATTATATACTTTTGCTCGTGTTAAGAAATTGTTAATAGAAGCGTGTGTTGGTTGGTATATGTAGTGTTACCGGTGCCTGTTGCGAGTATTGCCGATTACATGCATCTGACGTTTCCCGTTCATTACACTAACGGAAGAGCCTTCTGCAAGAAAGACGGACGCAGGCTTTGTACTTTTCAAAAATGAAAACGCTTCCCCGTACACAGATTCAAAGTCAACTTCAACGGTGAAGTCCCTGACATCGTAAATTTCCCATCGGGGATGAACAACTTCATATTCAATTGTTGCTTCATCTTTTCCTCCGGAATATCCCCAGTAATGCTCCGCAATAAATTCCTCTTCACTTCCAATTCGCATTTCCCTTGCTTCCGGATTTGCTGCTGCTGAAATACTATTCCATGTGTTTTTCTTCCAATGATAACTTACACTTATTTCTCCGTTGTCAATCTTCCATTGATGCTTCATCTGCAACGATTCATAGTTTTCATTGTATAAATAATTTGCTGCCAGCATAATCAAAGTCCTGGGCACAATTTCTTTTATGAATACTACTCCCCTTCTTACTTCATCGCTGACAATCTTCTTCACATAAAATCTCAAATTTACTTCTTCAAAATCCCTATGAAACGGAATTGGAAAACCCTTAATCTTCGTCTTAAGAAACATGAATCCCACCAGACTTACAAAACATCTTTCATTAAAATAATCGAGCTCGGTGCCATAAGGTATATACTGATGCAACAAATCAGCTTCTACATCATAGTTCACCATAAGAAGTTTTCGCCATTGCGCCGTGAGAAAAGTTTTGTTCAATGTATAATCCTGAAGTAATATAAAAAACGTCAGAAGCCACAATTCGATATCTGACTTCTGACGCTTCGTTAAATGAAAAAGAAAAATTATTTCAACAAAATCATCCGCCTGGTCTCTTTAAAACTTCCGGCTTCAAGTGAATAGAAATAAACGCCGCTTGATAGTCCGTAAGCATCGGCATCAAACTTCATTTCGTAATCTCCGGCTTCTTTCACTCCGTTATATAATTCAGCTATCTGCATTCCAGCAATATTGGATACTACGACTTTCACTTTTGATCTTTCCGGCAAAGAATACTTTATTGAGGTTGTCGGATTAAATGGATTAGGATAATTTTGTGAAAGTGTAAAATTCTTCGGAACAGAAGCAACATTGTTGCTGCCGCTTGATGTCATTGGAAATGTTGTCTTCACAACGTAAAGTCCCGTCTGCCTGTCGGATGCCGCAATTTTCCCTGATGGAAATTTATAAACACCCCAGCAGCCATTGTAACTCTGCCCGTTGTTCGTTGGGTATGTGTCATACCATGCAACTTCTGTCGGGACATCGGGATTGGAAATGTTGACAACTCTGATTCCTGCAGAGTAATGAGCAATCACTGCGAAGTTATCGTAGGTTTCTATGTTATGAATTATTGAGGTTGTAATGCCGGTTGGCTGCCAGTTCGTAATATAACTGATATTGTTCTTATCTTCTATGTTCCACACTTTCAGCAGAAACGGAGCCGTTCCGATTTCGTCTGTAACAAACAATCTCTTCTTGTTCTTTGTCAGTGCTGTATTATGCGGACCGGATCCCGGAAGATTGACGAAAGTTGTAACCGTAGAAAGTGTACTCTTGTTCGTTGCATTAATTATGGATACGCGCTCGTCTTCTATATTCGCAGCATAAATAGTATCATCCACGACTCTGCAGTCATGAACATAATATGTTGACCACTGACCCATCTTAACCGGATTTTCCGGATCAGAAACATCAAGGACAGTTACTCCTCCATTAGGTGTCGCATTGCCTCCGTTGAGATACAGATAATGACCTGACTGCGAAATTGAATGCGTCTTTGTGTATCCGGTATAACCCCAAACCTTAACAAGGTGAACCGAATCAGGAAGATACTGAAGGTCAACGATCTGCAGTTTACTGTTCGTTGCTTCAGAAACAATATATGCATAATGTGAATACGTCTTGAATTCTCTCCATGCAGAACTAAGTCCGGTAACAAATCCTACTTCATGAATATTTGCAGAGTCTGTAATGTCTATGAATGCGGTGCCCAGCGGGCATCCCAGAATTGCATACTCTCTGTTGTCCGGAGCTACATAGCCCCATATAGCTGAATACAATGTTGAATTAAAATGCTGGTTAAGATTCCTAAGAAGATACATGTTTTGATTCGGAAGTTGAGAATACGAAACTGAAGTAAATATAAATAGTAGCGCCGCAATTACAGAAATTTTTTTCATTTAATTTTGATTGGGGTAAAGTTATTTGGTTAATATCATTTTCTTTGTTTCCGTGAATTCACGTGAATTGTTAACATTCAGTTTGTAAAAATATGTGCCGCTGCTCAATCCAAATTTCGACGCGTCAAATGCAATCTTGTAATTGCCTGCATCGCGTCTGTCATTGATTACATCAGAAATGTGCCTGCCGTTGACGTCATATACGCTTAATGTAACGTGAGAGTTTTCCTTTATTGTAAATGGAATCGTGGTTACTGGATTAAACGGATTGGGATAATTCTGATTAAGCGAGTAATCATTGGGCTCATACGAATTCTCTGCAACACCCGTCATCGGGAATGTTGTCTTGATTACTATCAGTCCGTTGCTGATATCGGAACCTATAATCTTTCCCGAAGGAAATTTGTAAACTCCCCAGCAGCCGGAGAAACTTGTACTATTGCTGTTTGGATACGTGTCATACCATGCAACTTCCAACGGGCTTTCGGGATTGGAAATATCAACAACTCTAATACCGGCTGTATAATGCGCAATGACTGCATAGTTTCCGTATATCTCAACGTTGTGAACAATGGAAGTTGTAATACCTGTCGGCGCCCACTGTGTAACAAGAGTTATATTTGAAAGGTCTTGTTTATTCCAGACAAAAAGTTTGCCAACCGGATTTTCAATTTCATTTGTTGTGAGAATGTATTTCCTGTCGGTAGTTATGGCGCAGTTATGCGTAGAGATGGTTGCCTGTGGAAATGCCTGCCATGACCTCACAAACTGAAGACTGCTCTTGTTCGAAGCATTTATGATTGACATCTTACCAACATAAATATTTGCAGCCCAGATAGTGTCATCTAATACTCTGCAATCGTGAACATATTCATCTGCCCACTGACCCATCTTAACAGGATTTTCGGGGTCCGATACATCAATGACAGCAACACCACCAACTGAAGTAGCCGCGTTGCCTCCGTTAAGATACAGATAATGTCCTGCCTGTGAAATCGAATGCGTCTTTGTATATCCTGAATATCCCCAGGTCTTTACAAGGTGAACTGAATCGGGAAGATACTGCAAATCAATTATCTGGAGTTTGCTGTTTGATGCTTCAGAAACTACATAAGCATAATGACTGTATGTCTTCATCTCGCGCCAGCCACTGTTAAGACCCTTCACCGAATCAACTTCTCTGATATTTGCAGAATCGGTAATATCCACAAATGAAGTCCCCACTTGCGTTCCGAGAATTGCGTATTCTCTTCCGTTTGGAGCGGTATAGCCCCAGCAGGCAGAATAACTTGAATAAGTATCAATCCGTTTCAATAAATATGTATTTTGATCGGGAAGCTGCGAATAAGAAATGCGTGCGAATAGAGATAACAAAATAAAGAAAATGAACTTTTTCATTTTTTAGTATGATGAGGTTTTTTGTAAAAAATAGTTTATAAAAATAGTGAATTTGATTTTTAAATGCCAATAATTATCCGTTTTCCTGTATACAAAATTTTGCCGCTATCGATGCAGGCGGAGTTGAAGCCGTAATGCCGTCCATACGCTTCAATAATTGTTTCCTTACATCAAGAGCCGGCCTTTAAAAATAGTAGAAGCCCTGAAGTGATGTTTAAGGATAAGAGCGAGTTGAATAGTTTCCTTGAAAAAAATTCAGCGTCTTTCCGTTATATTGAACCGACACAAGAAAATTGGGATAAGGAATTTCCGGGCAATAAATTAAAAATATTTGATGAAGATGCCTCGTTTAAAAATAATCTAAAAATAGAAGGCAGGAAAGGAGTATTCACCTCGTTTGAAAAACTTATTGAGAAAGGGAAGATAGATGAGCGACATCTATTGATGGGCTTGATTAAACCTACGTTGCAAAATCCCTCGATTGTGGTTAGGAAAAAAAATGTCTTAATATTTATAAAGAGTTTCAAACATGAAAACGGTAGAGTGGATTATAATTCCATAGCTTATGAGAAGGGTGATTTACTTGAAATAGTTAGTAACTATAGAAGGGACAAACTTCAGAAATTATATGAAAGAGTTAGCGACGGGGAAGTACTGGTTTTTTTGGCTTCGTCCTCAGAGAAAACCGGCTTTTCCTCAAGGGGTACTTCCCACGCTCAGCCGGAAGGTCTTACTAACCCTACAAAGTTAAAGCAATCAATTGAAAATTACAATGAAACATGGAGTAAAACATTTTTTAAGAATGGGAATAACAGTATTGAAACGAATAAAATATCTTACAAGGCTTATGGATTTGAAATTACTACGATTAGAAATGGAGCATCAAAAATTTTTGTAAAGGATTACTCTGAATTAGATAACTTTAGAGAAGGAGTATTACTGTGAGCACATTTCAGGAAATTGAAAACAAACTTAAAGGTGTTACAAAAAATAACCTAAATCCAAATGATACATTAAATTTATTTGATAATTTCCTGAACATCGTTTTGGACGGATGCGACTACAAATAGCTGCATATCTTTTACAATTATCTTTCAACTAATCTCTCTAAAACGTAATTTTCCGTCCTAATCAAAATCTCAAATCATGCAATGGAAAGGTCGAGAGCAAAGCGGTAATGTCGAAGACAGGAGATACAGCACCGGCAAGATTGCGGGAGGCTTCGGATGTGGGACTATTGTCATCCTCCTGATTGTGTATCTTCTCGGAGGTGATCCACTTCAGTTCATGCAACAAATGCAAACCGAAACAAGTCAACCCCCGGTTACACAAACTAAACAGCAAGATGAATTATCTGAATTTGTTTCGGTTGTGCTTAAAGATACGGAAGATATCTGGAGCAAAATCTTCAGAGAACAGTACGGAAGAGAATATGTAAAACCGGTGCTGGTGATGTTTTCCGGCTCGACCCGCTCCGGCTGCGGGTTTGCAAGTTCCCAGACGGGACCGTTTTACTGCCCTGCAGACAACAAGCTTTATATTGATTTAAGTTTTTTCCGGGAATTGAGAGACAGGTTCAAAGCTCCTGGAGATTTTGCAATGGCTTATGTGATTGCGCATGAAGTAGGACATCACGTTCAGAATCTTCTCGGCATTCATGATCAGGTTCAAAGACAAAGGCAGCGACTTTCGGAATCAGATTATAACAAGTTAAGTGTCAGGGTTGAACTTCAGGCAGATTTCTTTGCCGGAGTTTGGGCTCACTATGATGACAAAATGAAAAATGTCCTTGACCCCGGTGATATACAGGAGGCTCTGACAGCCGCTAACGCAATCGGTGACGACAGAATTCAAAAACAAGCACAAGGCTACGTTGTCCCGGATGCATTCACTCATGGAACTTCCGAACAACGAATGAGATGGTTTAAACTTGGTTATGATACAGGAGATTTGTCGAAAGGAAACACATTTGAAGGCGGAATTTGAATCCACAACATACACTTTCTTCATAGCTGCATCCGCAGTTCTAGAGTGATTTTTTGAGTCCTTCTTTCTTTAACAATCAGAAACTCTGCTTTCTCTGCTTTGTCTGCACTTCCTCCCAATTACATTGAAATTCTTTGGCTATTTCCATAACTTACCAACTTATTTAAATTTTATGTACCAAAGCCTTCCGGAAAATATTTTTTTACCCGATTTAGAAGCTGAAATACTTGACTTTTGGCAAAAAGACAAGACATTTGAGAAGAGTATTTCCTCCAAGGAAGGGAAAAAGGTGTTTACATTTTATGAAGGTCCGCCTACTGCAAACGGTGTTCCCGGAATTCATCACGTCATTTCAAGAGCTGTAAAAGACTTGATATGCAGATACAAGGCGATGCACGGATTCAGGGTTTACAGAAAAGCAGGATGGGATACGCAGGGATTGCCTGTAGAAGTAGAAGTTGAAAAGAAACTCGGGATTAAGTCAAAGGCGGACATTGAAAAGTTCGGGAGCATTGCTTTTAACAATGCATGCAAGGAATCCATTTTCCTCTACTTGAAAGAATGGGAAGAACTTACTCAACGAATGGGTTATTGGATAAACCTCGACGATGCTTACGTAACTTTCCACAATGAATATATTGAATCTGTATGGTGGGCATTAAAAAAGTTTTTCGATGCGGGATTAATTTACAAGGGATTTAAGATACTTCCTTTCTGTCCTGTTTGTGAATCACCATTGTCATCTCATGAAGTAGCACAAGGCTATCAGGATTTAAAAGACCCTTCGGTTTATGTGAAATTCAAAATTACTTCAGGCGACCTGGCAGGTTCTGATTTTTTGGTGTGGACAACAACTCCATGGACGCTGCCTTCAAATGCTGCCGTGGCCGTGAATCCGGACTTTGATTATGTAAAAATAAAAACTGTCAAGGGCGAGAGTCTTGTACTCTCGAAAGCAAGACTTGCTGTGATAAATGAAGAATATGAAATCGAGAAAGAATTGAGAGGCTCTGAACTGGAAATGACGGAGTACGAACCTTTGTTCAGTTTTTTAAAAGATGATCGTAAAGCATTTTATGTTACACTCGGTGAGTTTGTTACAACCGAAGATGGAACCGGCATTGTTCATATTGCACCTGCATTTGGAGAAGATGATTATCAGATTGGATTAAAATATAATCTTCCGGTTTTCAAGGCAGTCGGCAAGAACGGTCAATTTGTTGAAGCGGCAAAATATAAAGGTAAGAATTTTAAGGAAGCCGATTCGGAAATAATTCAGGATTTGAAAAGTTCGGGCAGACTTTATCGCAAAGAAATGTTTGTTCATTCATATCCGCATTGCTGGAGACATAAAGTTCCTCTGATGTATTATGCTGCAGACTCCTGGTTTATAAAGACAACCGCATATAAGGATAAAATGATTGATCTCAACAAGACTATAAAATGGCATCCGGAGGCATTTGGATCCGGAAGATTTGCAAAATGGCTTGAAGAGAACAAGGATTGGGCTTTGTCACGAAACAGGTTCTGGGGTACTCCCCTTCCTGTCTGGTATTACACCGATGAGAACGGAAACGAAGTTTATGAATGCATTGGAAGCGTTGAAGAACTAAAGCAGCGTGCTATTAATTTCGATAAGGTCTATAACGAGAAACAGGAACTCGATCTTCATAAACCTTTTATTGACGAAATCATAGTCAGATCAAAAGAAGGAAAAGAAATGCGGCGCATTCCTGAAGTGATTGATTGCTGGTTTGACAGCGGTTCAATGCCATTTGCACAGCATCATTATCCTTTTGAGAATGAGAAATTATTCGAGACAAGTTTTCCTGCTGATTTTATCGCCGAGGGTGTTGATCAGACACGCGGCTGGTTTTACACATTGCACGCGATTTCAACTTTTATATTTGGAAAGCCTGCATACAAGAGCCTGATTGTAAACGGACATATACTCGACAAGAACGGAAAGAAGATGAGCAAGTCACTCGGCAATGTAATCAACCCGTTTGACATGTTTAAAAAATATGGTGCGGATGTTTTGAGATGGTATTTAATTTATTCTTCGCCTGTTGGAAACTCAAAATTGTTTGATGAAAATGACCTGATCGAGATTCAGAACAAATTTTTTGATACTCTGGTAAATACAGTAAGATTCTTCATTCTGTATTCAAATATGACCAACTTCGATCACAGAACTGTTGACAATATCAAGCGGGATTCAATGCCTGTTATAGACAAATGGATGCTATCAAAGCTTAACACAATAAAGAAGAAGTATTTCGAATTGATGGATGATTATGACATTACAAAGGCATCGAGAATTGTTTATGACTTCACAATAGACGAGTTGTCCAATTGGTATGTGAGACGCAACCGGAAACGATTCAGAAACGCAACAGGCGAGGACGACTTTATTTCAGGATATGTCACTCTTTATACTGTAATTATTGATTTGCTCAAGATGATTGCTCCTGTTTCACCTTTCATTTCAGATAAATTGTATCTGACGCTGACAGGTTCGAATGAATCCATTCACCTCACGGAATATATTCCCGTTGATGAGTCGCTCATTGACGAAAAGCTTGAAGATGAAATGAGACTTGCACAGGATATAGTATATCTTGTTCGCTCGATCAGAGTGAAAAATAATCTGAAAGTGAGACAGCCGCTTAAGCAAATTCTCATCCCTGTTCTTGACGAAGGATACAGAAACAAACTTGACAGCATCAAAGAGATAGTGCTTGAAGAAGTAAATGTAAAAGAAATGAATCTTATCGAAGGAGATTCAGAGATTATTGTAAAAAAAGCTAAGCCTAATTTTAAAGCGATAGGCCCGAAATTCGGAAAGCAGGTCAAGGAAGTTCAGAAAATAATAAATTCACTTTCGGCGAAACAGATTAAAGAGCTCGAGCTCAAAGGCAATCTTGCAGTATCGGGTTTTGATATCACTCGTGAAGACATTGAAATTTTTACCGACAACATCGAAGGATGGATTATCGAGTCATACAATGATCTAACGGTAGCACTTGATACAAAATTGGATCAGAAGTTGATTGAAGAAGGAATTGTGCGTGAGTTCATAAACCGGATTCAGAATTTCAGAAGAGACAAAGATTTTGAAATAGGTGACAGAGTAAGAGTCTATTACAAAACATCAGAAAGAATAAGTTCAGTGATAAGTAAGAATCTCGAATTCATAAAGGCAGAGACTTCCAGCGAAAACATAGATATGCCAAACGGATACGAATTCGATTTCTTCAAGTCGGACATAAACGGCGAGCCGTTTGAACTTTATCTTCAAAAAATAAATTAAACAACCCCATATTATAAGGAGCAGTTAATTGGCAAAAACAAAGAGAAAGCCCGGCAAAGTTAAAACAGCCTTGAAGAAAAAGGTTTCTTCGAGAGCTTTGAAAAAATCCGCACCTAAAAAAGTAAAAGCAAAAATCATGGTGAAGAAGAAAGTTGGCGCGACAAATAAAGAACTAAGGAAACCATTGAAGAAGAAAGTCAGCACATTGAAGAAGAAAGTTGTTGCATTAAAAATTAAGAAGCATGCTAAGCTCAAAACCAAGACAGCAGGAAAAATTGTGAAGGCAACAATTTTGAAAAGCAAATTACCTGAAAAAAGAGGAAGAATAGATATTAAGAAAGATGGAATAGTCACTTTGAAGAAGACAAACGGACTCGCTCCTTTGAAAGCAGAAAAGGTAAAGAAATTTAAGCCAAACAAGAAGGTCAAATATACAAGAGCGGAGTTGAAGTATTTCAGGGACGTAATTATGAGAGAGCGAAAGATGATCTTCGAAAGCGCAAAAGCTAATATGGACGCGCTGGTTGATAAGGAATCAGGAGAATACAAGGGTGACGACCTTACGTATTCTTCTCACATGGCAGAACAAGGGACAGATGAGATGGAAAGAGAAAAGAATTATTTGTTTGTTCAAAGAGATGAAAAGTATCTTGGATATCTCCAGGAAGCGCTGACAAGAATTGACCAGGGTACATACGGGATTTGCATTGATTGCAGAGATGATCCGAAGAACTTATGCAAGTCTTGCCCGCTCATTGCAAAAGAAAGACTGGAACTCGTTCCGATTACGCAGCATTGTATAGAATGTAAAAATCTAAGAGGGTAAAAATTCAATTTGAGAGTTCTTTTTGTTTCACTATTCATAGTATTTGCTGACCAACTAACCAAGCTTTATGTCAAAGGGATTTCAATTCCACAACTTGGAATCGAGATACCGGGAATGTCATACCAGTCTTCGATAAATGTAATTGGAAATTTTTTCAAGATTACATACATCGAAAATCCCGGAATGGCATTTGGCATTCAGCTTGGCGGAAAGCTTTTCCTGTCACTCTTCACAATTTTTGCTACATTGCTTCTTTTCGTATTCCTGTATAAGAACAGAAAAGAAAGCCTGGTATTCAGACTCGCGCTTGCATTCATACTTGGTGGAGCGGTCGGAAATCTTATTGACAGAGTGTTCTATGGTAAGATATACGGCTATGCACCTTTCTTTTACGGCAAGGTAGTTGATTTTCTTCATTTTGATTTCCCGAATTTTACAATTTTCGGAAAGACAATCTACTCGTGGCCGATTTTCAATATTGCAGACATTGCAGTCTCCGTTGGTTTCATTCTTATTCTTATCGGTTATAGAAAAATTTTCAAGAAAGAAGAAGATAAGGAAGTAATTGCAGACGGAGGGGTTGTCGCATTTGAAAGTTCGATTGTTTCCGATCACACATCCAATTTTACAGACGGGAATTCCACTGAAATGCCGGATAATAAGAATGATAACAGAGATGAAAATGAAAACTCAATTTCAGATCTTAGAGATGAAAATGAAAACTCAATTTCAGATCTTGGAGATGTAAACAGCCTTTCACCCCGAGACCAAGAGGACAATAAGTGAATCTGAATAACTTCAGCAGCCTCCCATTCAAATAAACATTACAAACTGCAACCGGTACGGAAATTCCTTAGGGGAAAACTTTTATCTGCCTATTGCATCAAGCGCATCTTTTCTCTTGAGCAAAGTTTCCTTGTCTTCCACATGCTGGGGATCCGGAACGCAGCAATCAACGGGGCAAACAGAAGCGCATTGTGGTTCATCGTGGAATCCAACGCATTCAGTGCATTTATCGGGAACAATATAAAAGTACTCGCTCGAAAAAAAGCCTGCTGCTCCCGACGGCGCCGCATCACCTTCTCCGAATGTCTTTCCTTCGAGAGTCCAATTCGCGCCGCCTTCATAAATTGCGGTATTCGGGCATTCTGGTTCACATGCTCCGCAATTGATACACTCTGTCGTTATCATTATTGCCATTATAAGTCTCCTTATTTTTTGAGTGTTTAAAATTAATTAAACCTGAAGTTTGATTCAATACAATCGGGAATCGGGAGTCGGGAATCGGCAATCGGGAATCGGCAATCGGGAATCGGCAATCGGGAATCGGCAATCGGGAAATTCACGACTCACGACTCACGACTCACGATTCACGACTCACGATTCACGACTCACGATTCACGACTCACGATTCACGACTCACGATTCACGAC